>DKBS01000164.1:3393-22242 GCA_002451275.1 Planctomycetaceae bacterium UBA6894
GTGATTCCGGAGGCGGGGATGACCTGGGTGGATTCGACCGGGCGGGCCGCCGGACCAGTGGCACCCAGCAGCGCCTCGCGGTCGACCATCTGGGTGGACTCGTCGGCCGGGGGAGGTGGCGGCGGGGCCTGCACGGCGCCCCCGCCCAGGGAGGCGGCGACCTTCTCCAGGTCGGCAACGACCTCGTCCATGGTCTGGTAACGGTCGACGGTGGACTTGGCCACCATCTTCTTGAAGACCGCTTCCAGCAGCGGGGGGGCATCTGGCCTTGCCTTTTTCAGGGACGGGATGGGCTCGTTCTGGTGGGCCATCACCTTTTTCATCTGGGTTTCGGCCGGGTAGACCACCTTGCCGGTGAGGAGGAACCACAGGGTGCAGCCGAGGCTGTAGATGTCGGCGCGGGCGTCGGCGCTTTTGGTGTCCATGGCCTGCTCGGGGGCCATGTATTCGAGGGTGCCGGCGATGGTGCAGGCCTGGGTGATGCCCTCGGTGTCGGATGTTTCGCCGTCGGAGTCGGCGCCCGTCTCCAGACGGACCAGGCCGAGGTCGGCCACCTTGACCCGGCCCGCGGCGTCCACGAGGAAGTTGGCGGGCTTGATGTCGCGGTGGACCATGCCCTGGGCGTGGACATAAGCCATGGCCTTGGCGGCCTGGATGGTGGTATCGACCGCGCGCGGGATCTTGAAGGGGCCGCCCTTGGTGACCAGGTTCAGCAGGTCATCGCCCTCGACGAACTCCATGACGAGGTAGTAGCCACCGGGGCCCTCGTCGGCATCGTAGGCGGCGACGACGCCCGGATGGGCCAGCTTCGCGATGGACTCGACCTCGCGCTGGAAGCGCTGCAGGCCGGCGGAGTTCTCGAGCATCTCGCTGTTGAGCATCTTCAGCGCCACGACGCGCTTCATCCGCTTGTGGCGAGCCTTGAACACGGCGCCCATGCCGCCGGCCCCGAGCTTGCCGAGGATCACATAATTGCCCAACACCAGCTCGTCGAGCCGGCCATCGAGGATTTTGGACACCTGGTAGGGTGTTATTTCGCCGGCGGCGGCGAGGATCGCCAGGGCGGATTCCTCGGTGCCCTGGTAGGCGGAGGCGTCCGCCTCGCTGAAGGCGTTTTCCAGGTCGTGTGCCGCCACGACCTGGGCTTCCACCATGCGACGCAAAACGGGCAGTTCGGGTGCCTTCATGAACATTTTCCTGACTGTGTTCCCGGCGGTATCAGCCGTTGCTGGTGAGGGACTTGTCGGTGGCGGCCTTCCGGAAGAGGGCGGCCAGGTCGGCCGCGGCGCGGTCGTAGGCCGCGGGATCCTTCCATTGGGCGCGCGGGTCGAGCTTTAGGGGGTCGATGCCGGAACCGGGCGCCCCGACCAGCGTGGACAGCCGGAACATGGGATCTGGGCGGAGTGTGGCGGCGTTGAGCCTGTCTTCGAGGATGGCATCGACAATGCCGCGGGTGAAGGCCAGGGGCATGCGGGAGCCGGCGTTTGCGCCCGAGGCCGGGCCGCCGGCCCAGCCGGTGTTGACCAGCCAGACGCGGGAACCGTGCCGCTTGAGCCTTTCGCGCAGCATGGAGGCGTAGGACTCGGGGCTGCGGGGCATGAACGGGGCGCCGAAGCAGGCGCTGAAGGTGGCCGTGGGCGCGGAGACACCCTTCTCAGTGCCGGCCACCTTGGCGGTGTAGCCCAGCAGGAAGTGGTGGAGGGCGTCATCGGGCGAGAGCGCGGCTACGGGAGGGAGCACGCCAAACGCGTCGCAGGTGAGGAAGATCACATGGGAGGGATGGCCGCCGACGCTTTCCGGGACCCGGCCGGGGATGTGTTCCAACGGGTAGGCGCCGCGGGTGTTCTCGGTCCAGGCGCTGCTGGAAAAATCGGGATTCCGGGAGGGAGATGCGAGCGGGACATTCTCGAGCAGGCTGCCGAAGCCCAGAGCCTGGTGGATTTCGGGTTCTGTTTCCGGCCGCAGATTGATGGTCTTGGCGTAGCAGCCGCCCTCGAAATTGAAGATGCCGGCGGGGGACCAGCCGTGTTCATCGTCGCCGATGAGCTTGCGGCGGGGATCGGCGGAGAGGGTGGTTTTGCCGGTGCCCGAGAGTCCGAAGTACAGGGCGGTATCGCCCGCCTGACCCATGGTGGCCGAGCAGTGCATGGGCAGCACCTCCTGGCTGGGCAGCCACCAGTTCAGGAAACTAAAGATGGATTTCTTGATTTCGCCCGCGTAGAGGGTGCCGAGGATGAGCACGCGACGGCCCGCGAGGTCGAGGCCGACAAACACCTCGCTGCGGGCGCCGCAGGGAGCAATGGTCGCCGGGCAGGTGCCGGCGGCCAGGATGTTCACCTCCGGTCGCCCGGGGAGGTTGCCCTGGCGGAAGAGGCAACGGCTGAACAGGGCCTGCCAGGCTTGATCGGTGAGCACACGCACATTGACGCCATGGACCGGGTCGGCGCCGGCGTGGGCCTGGACATCGAACAGTTCGGGCTGGCCGGCGAGGTGGGTGAGGGCCTTATGCCACAGGAGGTCGAACTGCCCGGGATCGACCGGCTGGTTGACCGCGCCCCAGTCGATGGTGCCCGCGACGGCGGGATCTTCCACCAGGAAGCGGTCCTTGGGTTGCCGGCCGGTGTAGGGGCCGGTGCGGACCGCGAGGGCCCCCCGGGCTGACAGCAGGCCCTCGCCGCGGCGGACGGCATGTTCGACCAGTTCGGGCACATGGTCCGCGACATGCAGCTTGCCGGCAGGTTTCACCCCGCCGGGCAGCGGCTTTGACTGAGCGTATTCACCCATCGACGCACCCCATCTCCACGGTTTCCCGGGCCACCCGTCATTTTATGGATCAGCGGCGGAAAAAGGTGGAAACCGGTGGATTGCCCCGGAAAATCATTCCACCACGAGCACGCCGTTCATGACCATCCAGTGCCCTGGGAATGTACACACGAAGGGGTACCGGCCCTTGGGGGGAGACTTGATATAGATTGTGAACTTTTCGCCCGGAGAGACCACATCGGTGTGGGCGAGCAATTCCGAGGCTTCGGGGATGTAGTGCCTGGCGGCGGCATCGGGGTCGGAAATCAGGCGGTTGGCCAGGTCGCCGACCTTTTGGAGGGAACCGGGGGCGATGAGCGCCCAGTTGTGGGGGACCACATCGGGGTTGGTGAAGGTGATGGCGAGGTTTGCGCCGGCTTTGGCCTTCAGTTCCCGGGGGGCGTAGCTGAGGTTGGGCCCGGCCTGGATTTCCAGGGGCTGTGCCCCTGGAAGCGGATGCCGCCAGCGGTTGGGGACGGTTTTGCCAGCCAAGGCCAGGTCGGAAAGGATGGGGTGGGGATTGATCACCTTGGACCGGGCCTGGTAATCGGTGAGGAGGGTGTAGTCGGGGGCCATCTTGTGGACGGTGGCGAAAAGATCGACCGGGCAGGCGGGCGAGACGCGGAGATGCAGGTGCAGGGTGTTGACCGGCTGCAGGTCGGGGATTTCGACAAAGACGGTGCGGCCATCGCCCAGGACATGCACCTTGCGGATGGGCAGGACATCGTGGCCCTTGAGCCCGAAATGGCGCGTGGAGAACTCGGGGGAGCCGTAGGCGGGGCCGTAGCGGTAGTTCCAGGCCAGGGCGATGGAGCTTTGCGGCAGCGAGAGCAGCTCGCGGTCGACCGGGAGTGTGAAACGCAGCAGGACGCCGTTTGCGTGGGCCTTGCATTCAACCGGCAGTTGGGTGGGATCGCCGGTGTGGCGGACGCGCTGGAGGCAGCCGTCATCGACCGCGTAGCTGCCCCAACCCTGCATGCCGGCGACATAGAGCTGGCCATCTTCGGGATGGAAGCGGCCGCGGTGGGCACCGCTCCTGAATTCGCCCGGCAACGGGACAATGGCGCCCTGGGCCTGGCCATCGATCTCATCGCGCAGCAGGAGGTGGTGGGTGCAGGCGCCGAAGGAGAAGTGGACCATCTTTCCGGCCAGGGGCCCCCAGCGGTTGTCCGGCACAGCGATCTGGCCGCCGGCGGAGTTGTCGATGCCGCGGGGCAGGTAGACCAGCGGCAGGTCGGGTGTCTTGCCGTTTTTGGGCCCGGTGTAGCCGTAGAAGCCGTCTTTTTTGATCTCGCAAATCATGCTGGCGGGGGTCCATTCGCCCTCGGAGCAGGGGACGGTGAGGCGACCATCGGGTGTCAGGCCAATGCCATCGGGGTTGCGGAAGCCGGTGGCGAGGACCTCGGCGGACCGGCCATCGGGCGAGACGCGGACAACGCCCTGGTTGCTGGAGGCGAGGTAGAAACTGCCATCGGGACCGCGCTCGAGACCGCAGATGAAATCGTGGCCGCCCGGTGAAGGCTTGTAGGCCATGGAAAAACAGGCGTGGTGGTCGTATTCCCCGTCGCCATCGAGGTCATCGAGGCGGGTGATCTGGTCGCGGCCGAGGACGAAGGGCACCCCCTGGTGCACGACCATGCCCAGGGCCTGGTGCAGGCCGCTGGCCACCTTGCGCCAGGTGACGGAGCCCTGCTGGCGGGTGACGCCATCGACTCGCCAGACATCGCCCTGCATGGTGCAGACCAGGGAGGAGCCGCCGAGCAGGTGGGCGACATCGCCGGGGAAGAACGGGGAGTGCCAGGGATTTTTGTGCGGGGTCTCGAAGGTATCGATGGCGTAGGGGGAACCGGCGCCCTGGATGATGGCGCGGTCGAGGCGCTCGGGCCAGCGGGGCCTGCCGCCGCCGCGGGTGAATTGCTCGAGGGGGCTGGAGGCGCGGGGGCCGGCCTGGCGGGTGAACCGGCCATTTTCCGACCACGCCGAATCGAGGTGTTCCACCCCGTTGAGGACATAGTGGAAGATGATCCGGTCGCCGTGGCGGTAGTAGCCGAGGTATCTGGAGTTGGCCGGGTCTGGCTTGGCCAGCGGGGCGGCGGCGGGCTCGAGCGGCAGGAGAGGGCCGGCGGGTTTCAGGCCGTCCATGAATCCATGGCGGATGCTGCCCAGGTTGAGGAAGCCACCTTTCCAGACAGCCTCGTAGGCGAAGGTTTCCGGATTGAAGCAGGCTGCGAGGTCTCCCTGGTCGCCGAGGCGCACGCAGACTCCGCGAATCACCTCCAGATCGCCGGGTGGAACCTGCACGGCGGGGAGGGCCCGGCGCCGGCGGGTTTCCAGAACGGCTTCGGCGAAATTGCCCTTGGCCGTGGATTCTCCCCGGATGGCGCGAAATCCGAGGAGGGCAGCCTCGCGGATGACGGGGACCCAGGGCCCCTCGGGTCGGGGGCGGGGAGAGCGGAAGACGCCTGCCAGCACGCGGCCCAGATCGGCCTTGCCCCACTCGGCGCTTTTCCAGGTGTCCTCGTTCTGGTTGCCCCAGTGGCCGTGCTTGCCCATGTCGAGGCCGGGGAAAGCCTGCACCACAGCGGGGCGATTGGCCTGGGAGGCGAAATGGCGCGTCTCCTTGGCGTAGAAGTCGTACAGGCGCTCGCGGTTGGGGAAGGCGTTCCAGAGTGGGTTGGATTTGAGGTCGATCGGTTCGCGGCCGTGGGGGAAGGCCTCGGCCTTGTGGGAGACCAGGGCGTGCTCGGCAACACGCTTGGCCGCGCCTGGGTCTTTGCCCAGATCGAGCAGGAAGCGGACGAGGTCGGCTCGTTCCTGGTCGTTGAGGGATTCGATCACGCCGCCGGGCATGAGGGAGCCGATTTCCTTTTTCTCCTCGCAATCGGCCTCGGGGATTTCGAGGACGGTGCCGGTGGCGGATTCGCGCAGGCGGATTTTTCCAGGAACACCGGGCTCCAGGTAGCCCTGCAGCACCTTGCCCTCTGCAGTGGCCACCTGCCAGGCCCGGAATTCGGGACGGACGGTGCGGTTGGGCCAGAGGACGGCCTCGACGATCGCCTCGGGGGGTTGGCAGGTGGCCACCAGGGTGAGGT
Source organism: Planctomycetaceae bacterium UBA6894 (assembly GCA_002451275.1). Classification (GTDB taxonomy): domain Bacteria; phylum Planctomycetota; class Planctomycetia; order Gemmatales; family Gemmataceae; genus UBA6894. Next base: position 9,288 of record DKBS01000164.1, read on the forward strand.
CGGGGCCGACCTTGCCGCCAGCCACGCCCACCTTGTGACAACTGAGGCAGGCCTGCTTGGGTGAGGCGAAGAGGGCGGCACCGCGCTGGGCATCGCCTTTCTCGAGGCTGAGGGACAGCACCTTTTTCTGAACCTCGGGGTCGAATCCAATGGGGGGCTTGCCCAGGGGCTTCGGGTCGATGTGGCGCTTGGCCGGGTTGGCGGATTTGGATGCGTCGGGGTGTTCATTCTTGGCGGGATTCCCGGTCATGTCCCACAGGCCGGTGGTGTTGGCGTCGGCCGCGGGCGGGGTGACAGCCTGGTGGGGTGTGTGGGTGCCGGAACGCAGGCGGGCCCAGCGGATGGAGCCCCCCGTGGTGAGGCCGCCCTCGGCCAACCGGCCTATACCCAGGTGCCCCTCCAGGGGCTTGACTTCCAGGCGCTGAACGGGAGCTTTGGCGACTTGTGAGCCATCCACCCAGAGTTCCACCCCGGTTTGGGACAGGACAAGGCCGATGGTGTGTTCCCGGTTGTCTGCAATCACTTTTTCGGAGTGGAGATGGTCGGGTTTGTGGCCGGGCATGAAAACGGAAAGCGCGCCCGTGCCGGGGGAGGTGAAAAGCTCCCAGTGGGCGGGGCTGTTTTTGTTATCGCTGGCGAGGAGGACCCGGAAGGTGGAGGCATCGCCCAGTTTTGCGCGCACCTCGGCGGTGAGGGGCGGGTTGCGGTATTCGGGTTTGCCTTCGGCCAGCCAACCGGGGTCGCCGGGGGGTGTGGGTGGTTTGGGCTCCACCCGCTGGGGTATGGGGGTGCGGGGTTTGGGGGGTGAGCCGGGGTTTTCGCCCCGCAGGCTTCGGGTGAGCCAGGCGAGGCCATCGAGGTTGTCGCGCAGGGTGAGTTCGGCATCGTGCTCGGTGTGGCCCAACACGCCGACGGGGCCGGTGTACCCTGAAGCGAGGATGGCTTTCAGGCATTCGAGATCGTTGGCGCCCTGGCCCAATTGGAGGATCTTGCGGCCCACCTTGTCGCCGTCGGTGTCCATGCCGTTGAGATTGACGCACAGCAGGTGGGGCTGGATGGCCTTCAGCATGGGCGCGAGGCGGGCCAGGTGATCGTGGCCGTGGTGCAGGTTGTAGACGATGCCGGCATCGATGCCCGTGGCCTGCTTGAGGGCCGCGAGCACCTGGACCTGGTTTTCCGGCTCGCCAAACCAGCCGCCGTGGTTGTACAGCGCGACCTTGCAGCCCTGTTTCTGGCCGGCGACGACTATGGGGGCGAGGGTGGCGCCCGCGGCCTTCACCTTATCGGCCTGTGGATTGCCGGGGGCCGGGTCGCCCAGGCTGACCCAGAGCTGCGGGTGGAAGCCGTGCCGCGCCGCGGCCTGCAGGATTTTCTCCCCCGGGCCGGCCAAGGCGGCGGGGAACCAGACGGCGGTGAGGTCGATGCCGGCCTTTTTCAGCAGGCCGAATTCTTCATCCATGCGGGCGAGGTGCTCCTCGCGCCAGTCCCAGGCGAGCCTGGAGACGCCAGCAGCCTGCAGCATTGCCACGCGCTCGGGTGGGGTGCGTTTTTTCGCGTCGAAAGGAACCACGCACCATGCCACCAGATTGCCTTTTTCGAACAAGGCATCCGCCCGCCGGGGCGGGGCGGCGGGTTGGGATGGGGTGAGGAGGGCGGCACAAAGGAGGGTGATCATTTCCATTCCCCGGGAGGGTGGGGTGATTCGAGGGCAAGGGATTGGGTGGATTTGGAGAGCGACCCTAGCAGAGCAGCATCATCAGGCGATTGCGGTAGTCGGTGGTGACAGGGTGGATGTCGCCCAGCGCATGGAAGCACTGGATCATGGCTTCCTTCACCGGTCCGTTGAGGAGATTGACATCGTCCTCGCCGGCGGTGACGAGCGATTCGAGCGCGGCAGGGTAGTCGCCCCGCATGGCCTGGCAGCACCCGAGTTCGTAGAGGGCGCGGGCCTTTTCCTTGCCCTGGCTGCTGGCGACCTTTTGTGAGCAATCCTGCAGGTTGGTGTTGATGCCGGGGCGGCCGGCAAACCAGGACCGGGCCTTCAGGGCGAGGGCCTCGTCGCCGGTATCGCCGCCGCAGTTGACCATCTCGAGCAGTTTGGCGACTTCGGCATGCTCCCCCCTAGCCAGCAGGAGGCGGGCGAGGCCGACGCGGGCCTCATCGAGGAATTCCTCACCCTCCAGGGCCTGGCGGTAGAGTTTTTCAGCGGTGGCGACATCCCCGGAATCTTCGATGCCGCGGGCCTGCTCCACCAGATTTTGCGCCTCGGTGGGGAGGAGACGGTCGAGGAACTCGGCCAGTTCCTTCTCGGGCAGCAGGCCGGTGAAGCGGTCCACCGGGCGGCCTTCAGCGAAGGCGACGACATCGGGGATGGAATTGATGCCGAAGGCCATGGCGATGCGCTGCTGCTTGTCCACATCGACGCGGGCCAGGGCAATCTTGCCGCCGCGCTGGGTGACCAGCTTTTCCAGCAGGGGCTTGAGCAGTTTGCACGGCTGGCACCAGGACGCCCAGAAATCGACAATGACCGGCACGGGGGACATGACCACCCGGGCCTCGAAATTCTCCTCGGTGGCGTCGAAGATGAAATCGTCGGTGTGGTCGGCGGTCAGGTCGGGCAGTTCGGACATGGTTTGCTTCTCCTGCCGCACCGGGGCGGCATGCGGTTCCACTTTTCAGAAATTCAGGCCAGTCTTTTCAAAGGATTCCCAGCTTGATGGCGACCAAGCGGTGCAGGTCGGCTGCCTGGAGGGCGCCTTCCACCGGTTCGCCACCCAAGGGATCGGTTTTGCCGACAACGGCTCCGGGCGTGCAACCGGCGCCGGCCAGCAGGGCGGGCCAGGCGCGGGACCAGTGGTCGCGGCCACCGCGGCTGTTCAGGTGGGGAGTACGGCCCATTTCGCCGGTGGCGACCACGAGGGTGGTTTGGAGCAGGCCGGTTTGGGCGAGGTGGCCGAGTAGTTGATCGAGGGCGCTATCGAGCTCATGGCCCAGCTCGCGGGTTTGAGCGACGGTGGTTGGCAGGCTGCCACCATCGGCGTGGCAATCCCAGGTGCGGCGATGGAAAACCGTGGGGGCGGTGTTCACGGTGACAAAGTGGGTGCCGGTTTCGACGGCCCGGGCAGCCTGCAGAAAAACATCGGCAAGATCCTCTGAATGGGACCGGCCTGGTTGGGGGGCGTGGGATGGCCCGAAGTGGCCGGGGGATTGGCCATCGTCACGCAGGCAGAGGCCATCGGTTTCCAGGGGGCCCGGGAGGATGCGCCAGCCGGGTTGGCCCTGGAATCCACGCCGGGCCAGGTGGGCTCCCAGCGAGGGGCGGGCTGTTTCGCTGTGGTCGAATGCGCCCGTCTGCAACTCTTGCCAGCCGGCCTCGTGGGTGGGCAGGTTGTGGTGGTGCAGGGCGCGCAGGAGGGTGATCTGGTTCAGCCGGCAGGCCAACCGGGGGAACAGTTCGCTGAGGCGGACACCGGGCAGGGCGGTGGGGATGGAGGCAAAGGGACCGCGGACGGCGGCGGATGCATCGGGCTTGGGATCGAAGGTGTCAAGTTGGGCGGGGCCGCCAACCAGGTTGATCCAGATGCAGGCCAAGGCTTCCGGAGCCCGGGCGGCCTGAAGTTGCCGGGTGCCTGCAAGGCCCAACGCGGCCATGGCCCCCACAAAGCCACGGCGGTCGACAGAAAGACAGGGGGTGTTATCCGTACGCGCCATGAAGCACCCTCTGTGGCGCCGGTGGACCGGCAAGCAGGCGGAAAACCGCCGGAGGCAGGAATCTTCATGGTAATTCAGGCAAGGGCGTTCACCAAATGGAAATCAGCGGGTTTCAGACGGTTTGCGGGGCATCTGGGCCGAATAGATGTTCTGCCGCCGCCAGGGCGCCATCGACCGGTTGGGGCACCCGTGTCCAGACCGGGAGATCGGTTCCACCGGTGTGGAATGCCTCGGTGAAGGTGCGCCAAAAATCTTCGTTGTGGAAGAGGCCGCCGCCTGCCACCAGGGTTTTGGGGCGGGCGCCATCTCCTTTGCGCAAAACCGTTTGGACCAAGGCGCGGAGGTGGTAGATGGCCTTGGTGCGGAGGGAGAGGGCCACGGTGTCGCCGGCGGAAGCCTGTGCCAGAAGGATGGGTGCCAGGAGGGCGGCGTCGCGACCGGCCTTCTGGTGCCAGGCGGCGAGGCCCCGGCCATCGGTCTGGCCGGTTTCGGCGAGGAGGGCCTCGCGCAGGGAAGTGTCGGGGCCGCGGCCATCCTCGGCCATGCACACGGCACGGATGGCCTCCTCGGCGAGCCAGACACCGCTCCCTTCATCCCCCACCCCGGGGCCATATCCTCCGGCGCGGTGACCGACGCCTTCCCCCGGTTCCCACCAGGAGATGGAGCCGGTGCCAGCGATGAGGCAGAGGGCGTGGGGGTCACCCGCGGCGCGCGCAAGCAACTGGACATCGGTGAGAATCTTCACCCGGGCGGCGGGGAACCAGCAGCCCAGGTGATCGGCCAGGGCGGCCCTCACCCGGTTGTCGCCGGCACCCGAGGTGCCGGCGACAACGGCGCCGAGATCCTCAGCCTGGAGCCCGACCTTGCGCAGTTCATCGAGCAGCCTGCGGCGCCATTCGAATGCGGTGCCATCGGCGGCGTGGATGGCGGGAAGGGCAGGCATGCCGACCGAGAACGGCAGGGGGCGCCAGGCATGGCCTTCGCGCAGGGCCAGGCGGACCTTCAGTGACGACCCGCCTCCATCGATGCCGGCGATGGCGCGGAAGACGGCCGGGACGGTGGGTGCCGCATGCTCGAGGAGAAGGGCCCGGGAAACCCGGCCACCGGCCGACCTGAGCCGCGCGCACGCCTCGGCGGGTGAAATGGCTTTTTTCAGACAGACTATGGCTGTTTTGACCTCGCCGCCGGCACCGGCGAGCGCGGTGGTAGCCTGGTCTGCATCGACTCCGGCGGCCATGGCGACGATGCGGACGGAGCGCAGGCGCAGTTTCTCGTTGCTGGCCCGCAGGTCCACCATGAGGTCCCCCAGGGTTTTCCCGAGCAGGATCATGGCGCCGGTGGTGAGCGTGTTGAGGACGAGCTTGGCGGCGGTGCCGGCGCGCAGCCGGGTGGAGCCCATGAGGACCTCGGGGCCGGTGACCACCTCGATGACATGGCGGGCATGCCGGCCGATGCGGCTTTCGGCGACACAGGCGACGGCGGCGGTGAGAGCTCCGGCCCGGTTGGCCTGCTCGAGGGCACCGATCACATAGGGGGTACGGCCGGAAGCGGCGATGCCGACGACGCAGTCGCGATCATCGAGGCCCAGGGCGCGCATGTCCTGCGCCGCCAGATCGGGGGAATCCTCGGCCCCCTCGACCGCACGAAACATGGCCCCCATGCCGCCGGCGATAAGACCGGCGATCTGGCCGGGGGGCGACTGGAAGGTGGGCACGCATTCGGCGGCATCGAGCACGCCCAACCGGCCGCTGGTACCGGCACCGATGAACAGGACACGCCCCCCCTGGCGCAGCCGTGCGACCATGGCCTCGATCAGCCCGGCGATGGCGGGGATTTGTTGGGCCACCTGCCCGGCGATGGCGGCATCCTGGCTGTTCATCAGCCGGGCGATGCCTTCGGCTTCGAGGGTGTCGAGCTGGCTGGCGGCGGGGTTGCGGCCCTCGGTGGCCAAGGCTGCGAGGGTGTCAACGGTTTCTGGAGCCGGTTTTTCAGGCATGATTTTCGGGGGGTTATGGAGCGCATGGTGACTGGCGGGATTTTACAGCAGCATGGCAGGCGGGCCGATGGCCGGCCCGCCTGCCCGGAGGAAAGCGCGAGCGGGCCGACCTACTTGCCCGCCTCGAGCACACGCACCTGGGTGGCCAGGCAGTAGGGCTCGATATCGTCGTTGAACTCGCAGAGAGCATAGAAGGCCAGCGCGCCGGAGGAGGGTTTGGCCACCTTTGCCTCGGCAGAACCCTCGGCCAGCTTGAGCTCGGTGGGTTTCCATTCGGATTTGCGGAAATCCTGGCGTGGGGCCGCAACCTGCCAGAGGGTGACCTTGGCGGGGGCGGGGCTGGCCTTCACGGTGAGGCTGGCCTCGGAGCCGTCGCCAGTGTGTTTCCACTCCATCTTGGGCATCGCCTTGCCGCTTGCGGCCCGGCGGCTGAACACGGTGAGGGTGGCCAGGGCGCGGTCGATCGACCTGGTTCCCTCGGGCTGTTTCTCGCGCAGGTCATGGCCAGCGTTGGGGACGATGAGGACATGCTTGGGCTCGGGGATGCTTTCCCAGTAGAGGTTGAGGGCGTCGGCTGTCCAGTAGGGATCGTTGGCGCCGTTGACGATGAGCTTGGGCTGCCGGTAGCGATCGCGGTAGGTGAATGGATCGACGCCGAGCCACAGGCCTTTGGCGGTGTCGCCAGGAGGAAGGGGAACCAGTTTGCGCTCGACATAGTCCTTGATCTGCTCGCTGGGCTTGCCGAAGGCCTCGAGCTGATGCCTCATCTGATCCTGCATGTTGAGGGTGTCGATCACCAGCGGGGCGAAGGCGATGATGCGGCGGTCGAAGGCGGAGGCGAGCCAGGTGGTCCAGCCGCGCTTGCTGGCGCCGGTGAGGACAAACTTCTCGGCGGCGTTTTCCTTCCAGGCCTCCTTGGTGTAGTCCTGCAGCGTATCCATGGCGCGCACGCAGGCCTTGGCCATGGGGAACAGCAGCGGCCAGGAGATGTCTTTGCCCCCGGTTTCGAGGTAGCGCACGAAGGTCTCGGCGATGAGGGCGTCCTCGGTGCGGTTATAGAGGGGCTGGTTGGGGACCTGGAATAGCACCGCGACGGGGGCCTTCAGGCGCGTGGCGATGGTGAGGCCCAGGAGGCGGTTGCCACCGGAGGGGTTGCCGCCGGTGTTGAGCAGGACGATGGTCTTGCCTGGTTTGGCCCCCGGGGGAACGAAGAGCAGGAGATCGTGGTCCCAGCGGTGGCCCTGCCAGGTCTGGCTGGTGAGCTTGAGGTGGTGAGTGGTGCCGGTGAGGAAATTGCCCTCCACCTTTTCCTTGGACCACTTGTAGCTGGTATCGGGCGCCAGGAGGTAGCGGTCGAGCAGTGTGCCCTGAGTCGCGGCAACGGGGTTGGGATCAGCGGGAAGACACAGCAGAAGGCAAAGCAGCATGGGAAGGCCCCTGGACAGGTGAAACCCTTCGGGATAAGGATCCGGTCAGGATACCAAAACCCGGGGAGCCAGGGGCCGGCGGGAAGAAGCGGGGTTCAGGCCAGGGAATCAGTGGGCGGGTCTGATTTTCCGGTACAGCCCGACATAACTGGCGGCGCTGCGGGACCAGGACCAGTCCTGGCGCATGCCGTTGCGCACGATGGCGTTCCACTGGTCGTGGTTCCGGCTCCAGATATCGAGGGCGCGAAGGCCCGCCTCGCGCAGGGCGTCGGCGGAATAGTCCTGGAAAACGAAACCGGTGGCGGTGCCATCGGCGAGGGTGTCGGCGTTGGTGTCCGTCACGGTGTCGGCCAGGCCACCGGTGCCGCGAACGATGGGCGGTGTGCCGTACTTGAGGGAGTAGAGCTGGTTGAGCCCCGAGGGCTCGTATTGGCTGGGCATGAGGTAGGCGTCGGAGCCGGCCTCGATGAGGTGGGCAAGCTTCTCGTCGAAGCCCAGGTAAATTCCGACCTGGTTGGGGTATTGCTCAGCCAGGACGCGGAGCATCTGGCGGTGCCTGCTGTCGCCCTCGCCCAGCACCACCAGTTGGGCGCCCTGGGTGAGGAAGGCCTGCGCGGCGGGCTTCAGGATGTCGAATCCCTTCTGCTCCACGAGGCGGGCGATCATGCCCAGAACCGGCCGCTCGGCCAGGCTGGGCAGGCCCAGACGGGCCTGGAGGGCGCGCTTGCATTCGGGTTTGTGGATCTCAAAGGTGGTTTCGTCGTAGCGGGCGGGCAGGTGGCCGTCGACGCTGGGGTTCCACTCGTCATAGTCGACGCCGTTGACGATGCCGGAGAGGCGGTCGGCGCGCTCGAGCAGCACGCCCTGCAGGCCGCAGCCGAACCAGGGGGTCTGGATCTCGCGGGCGTAGGTGGGACTGACGGTGGAGATCTGGTCGGCGAAAACGACTCCGGCCTTGAGGTAGTTGAGCTGCCCGTAGAACTCGAGCTGGGAGGGGTTGTACAGGCGCCAGTCGAGGCGGGCCCATTCCATCATGGAGGGCGGGAAAGGGCCCTGGTAAGCGATGTTGTGGATGGTGAACAGGGTGGAAATCTGGCGGGCGCGGCCGGCGATCCCCTGGTCGGGGTGGTTGCACAGGTGCTCGCGCAGGTAGACGGGGACCAGGCCGGTCTGCCAGTCGTTGGCGTGGATGGCATCGGGCCACCAGTCGAGCATGCGGGGCAGTTCCAGGACGGCGCGGGAAAACAGGGCAAAGCGCGCGCCGTTGTCGGGATAGTCGCGGCGGGAGCCGTCTGTGCCGGCGAACTGGTAAAGTCCGCGGCCGAATTCGGGCTGGTCACGGTTGAAGAGGTCGCCGGCGCTGACGAACCAGATGGGTACCGTGCAGCCGGGAAGGGTGGAGCGCCAGAATTCGACCTCGATGCCGTCGCCCGGACCCACGGGGACCCGGCAGCGCAGGTTGGTGGGCTCGCACCGGCCGGTGCGGAGACAACTGTCGAACAGGGGCATCACCACCTGGCAGTCGATGCCCATTTTTGCCAGCGCGCGGGGGAGCGCGCCGGCCACATCGGCCAGGCCACCGGTCTTGGCGAATCCCGCGACCTCGGAGGCCGCCAGCAGCACGCGCATGTTTGCCCTACCTCGACTGGACGCCATGGGCCGGGTTGACGGCGTGGAAAAACACCGCGGCCAGGGGGGGGATGTTCACCTCGGCGCTGGCCGCCTGACCCTGCCAGGGCATGGGTTCGGCCACGACGCCGCCGGCGTTGCCCATGCCGGAGCCGCCGAACTCGACCGCATCGGAATTCAGCTCTTCCCTCCAGGCGCCGGCCCAGGGGAAACCGACCCGCCAGCCCGGCCTGGGCAGCGGCGTGAAATTGCAGACGCAGACCACCACGGATTGGTCGGCTCGGTCGCGGCGGGCGAAGGCCAGCACGCCGTTGTCGGAATCGTCCGGCTCGATCCACCAGGAGCCCCAGGGCTGGCAATCGCCCTCGTGCAGCGCCGGTTCCGATTTCATCCAGTGGGCCAGGCGGCTGACCCAGCGCATGACGCCTTCGTGGCGGGGGTCGCCCAGTTCGTGCCAATCGAGGCTGCGTTCGTGCTGCCATTCGCCGCGCTGGCCCCACTCGCCGCCCATGAACACCAGTTTCTTGCCGGCCTGCCCGAACTGGTAGCCGAACAGCAGCCGCAACTGGGAGAATTTGCGCCAGTCGTCGCCGTTCATCTTGCGGATCAGGGAGCCCTTCATGTGCACGACCTCATCGTGCGAAAGAGGCAGGACAAAATTCTCGGAGTGCTGGTAGAGGCCGCGGAAGGTCAGCTCATGGTGATGCCAGCGACGGTGGATGGGGTCGCGCCCGAAGTGGCTGAGGGTGTCGTGCATCCAGCCCATGTCCCACTTGAACCCGAAGCCGAGGCCGCCATCCCACACCGGGCGGCTGACCTTGGGCCAGGCGGTGGATTCCTCCGCGATGGTCTGGACATCGGGGAACGAGATATAGACTTGTTCGTTAAGCTGACGGAGGAAATCAATCGCTTCGAGGTTCTCCCGGCCGCCGTGGCGGTTGGGGATCCATTCGCCCTCGCGGCGTGAGTAGTCGAGGTAGAGCATGCTGGCGACGGCATCGACGCGGAGGGCGTCGATGTGGAAGACCTCGAGCCAGAACATGGCGCTGGAGATTAGGAAGCTGCGGACCTCGTGCCGGCCATAGTTGAAAATGCAGGAGTTCCAGTCCGGGTGGTGGCCCTGGCGGGGGTCTGCATGCTCGTAGAGATGCGTGCCGTCGAAATAGGCCAGGCCGTGCTCATCGGACGGGAAATGGCTGGGGACCCAGTCGAGGATGACGCCGATTCCCGCCTGGTGCAGGGAGTCGATGAGGAACATCAGGTCCTGGGGGGTGCCGTGGCGGCTGGTGGGGGCGAAGAACCCGGTGACCTGGTAGCCCCAGGAGCCGTAGAACGGGTGCTCCATGATGGGCAGCAACTCAACATGCGTGAAGCCGAGCTTGCTGACATGGTCCACCAGGCGCGGAGCTAGCTCGCGGTAGCCCAGGACATGGCCGGGATCTTCGGGGGATCGCATCCAACTGCCCAGGTGCACCTCGTAGATGCTCCACGGGGCCTCGTGCCTTTGCCTTTGTCCGCGCCCGGACAACCATTCCTGGTCGTTCCAGGAATAAGCGAGATCCCAAACGACGCTGGCGGTGCGCGGAGGGCATTCCATGCGGAAGGAGACGGGATCGGCCTTGTCTACCGCGTAGCCGGCGTTGTGGGAAACGATGTGGTACTTGTAGGTGGCACCCGGTCCCACACCCGGCACAAAACCAGCCCACACCCCGGAACCGCCGAGGGAATGGAGAGGATGGGCACCGCGCTTCCAGTCGTTGAAATCCCCGATGACGGAGACCGAGCTGGCATGGGGCGCCCAGACGGCGAAGCGTGTGCCCGGCACCCCGCCCACTGAACCGGGGTGGGCGCCGAGGTGGCGGTGGAGGCGGAACTGCCGGCCCTCATTGAACAGGTAGAGGTCTTCCTGGGTCAGACTGCCATCGCCGTGGGTGTGTGGAAGGGATGAGCCGGAAGAGAAAGCAGCCATGGGGCCTGAACCGGTGGTGTCCATCAGTCGGCTGGCTCCATGAAAGCACATCGTGATTCGCCGGACGGCCCTGGGTGGTCGCCGACGGGGGGATAACGGACGGGACGAAATATCATCCTACCGGGAACGGGTGCGCGTTCACCACGCTGCCTGTGGGGTGTTTGCGGGAAATGGCAAAGATTTGCCGCCTGCCGCACCGGTTGATCAATGGCTGACGGATGGACCAACGGTAGGGAGACCAAGTCATGGATGTTGGGGAATTTCTTTGCCGGGAAATGGACCAGGCGGGAAGCACCATGCCTGAACCGTGTTTGGCAGAATGGAATGGGTGGCCTAATTGCTTGGCTGACAAAGGTTTAAGAGGGGCAAAAAAGATTTTGCCCGGTCAGAAAGTCACTTCGGGCAAAGTCAAATGGAAGGCTGGATTCTGGGTTCCCCGATCATGGGTTCAGGGGGTGAGGCCTGACGGGTGGCCGCATTTTGGGCAGGGGCTTTCACCTTAAAAAAACGTTCCGGGGGATGCCTTTGGCCCGGTGTTTCCCTCAAATCAGCGCGTGTTCGCGCAGGGCGTCCTCGCGGGCTCCCCGGGCGATGGCCGCCAATTCCTGGAGTTTGGGACGGCGGTCGGCGTGGTCGGTGGCCAAGCGGAGGTAGAGGCTTTCCTGACGCTGCCAATCGGCGGCGAGGCTGGCCAGGGATTCCTTGCGGTTGGGTTCGGGCAATGCCCGGGCCGCGTCGAGAAGTTTGGGGGCCAGCAGTTTGAGGGCGACCGTCAGACGGTCCAACTCGTTGCCGACTGAATCGACAGGGGATTCGGCGAACCGGTTGCTTGCGGCTTCAGCCGGACGCCCCATGGCAAGCGGCTGAGGTGGCGCGTCGGCCATCATCGCAGCCACGGGAGGTCCTGAGCGGACCACCTTTTCCACCTCGTCGCTGCAGGATCGGGAGAGTTCCAGGAAGGCAGCGAGGCGCGCCGGGGCATCGAGCACCGGTTCGTTTCCTTGCTGGACCATCGCCTGGTGTCTGCCCAACCACATGCCAACGGAGAGCAGCAGCAGCGCCGCCAGAATGCCGGCGGCCACGGAGATCTTGCGGGCGGCCTGGCTGCGGCCCTTGGCGCGACGGCTCACCCCGCTCCAGGGCAGACCCACGGGCGCGGTCGGGTTGACGGCCTCGATGCGGAAGGGCCATTCGACCCCCTGGTCCCTGGCACGGGTGAGGATACGAAGGGGTCTATCGGAGATGCCTTGGGGGGGCAATTGTCGCAGGGCCTGGTCGCGACTGGCGGATTTGGCAACCCACATCGCGCAGGCGGCGCAGGCGCCCAGGTGACGGTCCGTGACAAGCGTCGGATCGTCGGCGTGCAAGCGGGCCTGGAGGCACTCCCCCGGTAGGCCAGACTCTTCCATCTCGTTTTCAACACTCATCTGCAAACTCCCGAGCCACTGGCCCGTTACCATTCATCATTCAAGCGTGGCCAGCCGTGTCGCCCACTTTTTGCCGTACCCGTTCCTCGAGCCACCTGCGCCCCTTGAAGACGCGCCAGCGGGCAGTCTCTTCCGACACGCCGGCAATCTCACCGATCTCCTTGAAGGAGAGTTCACCCTCGACCCGCATCAACAGGGCCTGGCGGTAGTCGGCAGGCATGCCATCGAGAAGGGCGAGCAGGTGGCCACGGGTGTCATCGTCCTCGAGGTGTGCGGTGGGATCGAGGGCGCGGGTGTCGGTCCGGCGGCCCCCCGGGGAAGTGCCCTCCACGCCCTGGGTGAGGGATTCCTCTCGCCTGCGGGCACGGGAGCGGCACCAGTTGGCGTGGGCGTTGTGGCCGATCCGGAAAAGCCAGCCGCGGAAGTTGGTGCCCGCCTCGAACTGAGACAACCGGGTGAAGGCCCGCAGCAGGGTTTCCTGGGTGAGGTCCTCGGCGAGGTCGTGGCGGCGTGTGAGGTGCCACAACCAGCGGAAGAGGGCATCACCATGGCGTTCCACCAAAGCTCCAAAAGCGGCCTGATCCCCGGCCTGAGCAGCCAAGACCAGCTGTGTATCTCCGGCCAACCCCTTGGAGGGAAGGCTATGCGACTCATCCGAACCCTTCGTTCCCAAGGTCACGCGCCACCTCTTGGGCTTTCGATCCAACAGAAAGAGAACCCCAGACAAACAGTTTTCGTTGGTTGGCCCCCAGGTCTTTACCCCCGCCCCGCTTTTGAACAGCGTGTGAAGGATTTG
>DKBS01000088.1:0-488 GCA_002451275.1 Planctomycetaceae bacterium UBA6894
TTCCATGTGGGTTTCGAACGGCGCCACTGCTGCTGACGCCGATCTGATTCAGGTTAAGCACCAGGCCGCTGGCCAGGGCGCTCAAGCTGCCGGCAACGGTGGCAAGGGAGCTCAGGGCGCCGGACACGGTGGCAAGGGCCAAGGCGCTGGCGACCCCGGTTGCGGCGCTAAGGGCGGCAAGGGCCAAGGCGCCGGGAACGGCGGCAAGGGCCAAGGTGCTGGCGACCCCGGTTGCGGCGCTAAGGGCGGCAAGGGCCAAGGCGCTCAGGCTCCCTGCGGCGGCGGCGACCTGCTCGGCAAGCTGAAAGGCCGTCTGAACGGTCTGAAGTGCAGCGCGAGCAACCTGAAAGGCAAGTTGTCCGGCATCGGCCACAACCTCGGCGGCCACATCAAGGGAGCCCAGGCTCCTGGATGCGGCAGCAAGGGCCAAGGCGCTGGCGACCCCGGTTGCGGCGCTAAGGGCGGCAAGGGCCAAGGCGCTGGCGACC
>DKBS01000088.1:742-957 GCA_002451275.1 Planctomycetaceae bacterium UBA6894
AGCAAGGGCGGCAACAAGGGCGGCAGCAAAGGTGGCGACGTGAAGGGTGGCAGCGATGTGAAGGGCACCACTGTTGCCCCCGCTCCTGCTCCCGCTCTGAAGACGGTTCCCGCCGCTAACCCCTTCTGATTTGAAACGGTTCAAGCCTAACGGCCTGAATCACGGACGGCCGGTCGCCCAAAGCGACCGGCCGTCTCGTTTTATCCGCCCCGAAA
>DKBS01000088.1:1208-17111 GCA_002451275.1 Planctomycetaceae bacterium UBA6894
ATCGTTTTATCCGCCCCGAAGAACATTGGTTGATTCAGCGTCGCTGATTCCACGCGGATGATGCATACCGGGTTACGGCAATATGCTGGGCCCGGTTTCGCTCGCTTTCGGTCCAATCTGAATGCGTCACCGCCATGCCCAATGCCTTGGGGATTTCCAAGCGAAGAATATCAGCCAGTTGCAATGCGGTCAGGTCGGCCGGGGCAACATCTGAAACCCCTTTCAGCCAAGGGGCCCATTCGCTTGCTCTAAGCAATATGGAACCATGCTGGAGCAATGCCTCCTGCCGCCTGCGCTGGGCGCTTCCCACCACCTTGAATCCACCCGCCAACACATCACCAGCCGCCGGGTGCAGGAAGCACAGGACCCCCTCCGGCGCATCCGGCACCTGCAATTTGCCTTTGGAAGGCTGGCAGGCGGTTGGTACTCCCAAACTGGCCAAAACACACGCTATAACCCGGTGTACCAAGCAAGCCAGTTCCTCGGCCTTGGACGGAAGCGCTGAATCGGGCAACGCAAGGGCGTAGGTCAACTCATGGTGATGAATGAGCAAGTCTCCCCCCGTGGGCCGACGAACCACGTCCATCCCCTCAAAATTTGAGGCGACCTCGAAGGGTTGAAAATATCCCAAACTGACCGTGGGCTTGTACCATTGGTAAAACCGCAGGGCCGGCTGCCCGGAAGATGCGTTCTCAAGGAGCAACTCGTCGAAAGCCATCGCTAACGTGCCGGGGTTCACCTCAAGGGGCATTAAGCGGAGGCTGTTGAAGGGGTGCCCCATGGTTCACGCACTTTTCCAGCGCAGGACCGGCTGCTTGGTTGCCGCAACCTCATCGGGCCGGCTGATGGACAACTCGTGGGGAGACTCATGCAGCACGGCCGGGTCCTCCCCCAGAACGCTGATCAGGGTGGCGGCAAATTGGTCCAGGGTCTCCTGGCTTTCCGTTTCGGTTGGCTCGATCATCAATGCCTCCGCCACCACCAGCGGAAAGTACACAGTCGGGGAGTGGTAGCCTTTGTCGAGCAACCGCTTGGCGATATCCATGGCACTGACCCGTTTCTCGCGGCGCAAGGCTTTGGCGCTTGCAACAAACTCGTGCATGCAACCCTTTCCCTTGGGCACCTCGATGTGGTCCTTCAGCAGGGCCAACAGGTAATTGGCGTTGAGCACGGCCTGTTCGGAAACCTGCCGCACGCCATCGGGCCCCAAGGTGCGAAGGTATAACCATCCCCGCACCAAAACACCCACATTCCCGAAAAAGCTGCGTACCCGACCGATGGACAACGGCCGGTCATGCTTGAGGCGGAAGGTTCCGTCTGGATCGCGTGTGACCACCGGCGAGGGCAGGAAAGGCTCAAGCATATCGCGGACTGCGATCGGACCTGAGCCCGGCCCACCAGCTCCATGTGGTCCGGTGAAAGTCTTGTGAACGTTGTAGTGCATCATGTCCGCACCGAAATCACCTGGCCGGGTAATCCCCAGGATGGCGTTCATGTTGGCGCCGTCGAGGTAAACCAAGCCGCCCTTGTCGTGCACTTTGAGGGTGATCTCGAGAATCTGGTGATCGAAAAGTCCCAAGGTATTGGGATTGGTGATCATGAAAACGGCGGTGCGCTCATCGAGTTTGGATTCGAGGTCCGCCAGATCGACCAGACCATCTTCTCCGCTCTTGATCGTGACCGAATCAAAGCCGGCGATAGCAGCACTTGCCGGGTTGGTCCCATGCGCCGAGTCAGGTACCAGCACACGGGTCCGGTTTTCCCCCCGGTGCCTGAAGTAAGCCGCCGCCACCAGAAGCGCCGACAATTCACCCTGGGCCCCCGCAGCGGGTTGCAGGGAACAGGCGTGAAGCCCTGCGATTTCAGCCAGCATGGCCTGGGTTTCGTACAGGATGGCCAGCATGCCCTGGGTGGTTTGATCCGGTTGGAGGGGATGCAAGGTGGCCAGACCAGGCAAACCAACCAAGCGCTCATGGCGCTTGGGGTTGTACTTCATCGTGCAAGAGCCCAGGGGGTAGAAATTGCAATCAATCGCCATGTTTCGGGCGGAAAGGTTGGTGAAGTGACGAACCAAGTCGAGCTCAGCAACCTCTGGCAATGGAGGCGGAGCCTGACGGGTGAAACAGGCATCGAGTGTGGCTGAGGGAACGCCTGATGGTGGCAAAGTGTGGCAACGGCGGCCCGGCTTGGCGATTTCAAACAGCAAACCGGTTGATTGATTGTTTTCCATGAAAGTCAGGCTCCCCTCCCCGCGGACCCCTTGAGGGCGGCCAGTGCGTTTGCCAGTCCCTCAATCTCCTCCAGCGTGCGACTTTCGGTGACCGCAATAAGCAGGTCCCTGGGATTCGCTGGATGGGGCACTCCCGCCAAAAAGCCATTGCCGACCAATTGATCCACACACAGGGCCGCGCCGGGCATCTCATCCGCCAGGCGGAAACGGAATTCCTTGAAAAAGGGTCTCTCGAAAGCCAAGGCCCCGACCTTCTTTTCCATTAGCAAACGCAGCAAGTGATGTGACTTGTCGAGGCAATGCTGGGCGGTCTCCCGCAGACCAGCCGGCCCAAGTGCGGCCAGGTGGATGGAGGCGCGAATGGCGTAGAGGCCCTGGTTGGTGCAGATGTTGCTAGTCGCCTTCTCGCGGCGTATGTGCTGTTCCCGGGTTTGCAAGGCAAGAACCCAACAGCGTTTGCCGGTCCGGTCCACGGTTTGCCCAACCAGGCGTCCCGGCAATTTGCGGACCAAGGCCTCCCGGCAAGCCATCAAACCTAGGTACGGGCCACCAAAGGACATGGGACTACCTAGGCCCTGCCCTTCAGCCACGGCGATATCCGCTCCCAGTTCCCCGGGCCCCTTGAGTAATCCAAGGCTCACCGGATCAAATACCTGCACAAACAAAGCGCCTTTGGCCCGGGAAATCCTGGCAAGCTCCTCAATCTCCTCCAGTGAACCATCAAAATTCGGATGCTGGACCACGACGCAGGGAGTCGAATCGTTTACGGCGGCATTCAAATGCGCCGGATCAAGATACCCAGCGGGGCACGGGAGTTCGCGGATCTCGGGTTCCAGATTCGCCGTGTAGGTGCGCAGGGTCTCCAGATACTGGGGGTGAACGGTGCCCGCCACCAACACCGGTCCGGTACGGTTGGTGGCGGCCATCGCCATCATCACCGCTTCGGCGACACCGCTTCCCGCCTCGTACAGGCTGGCATTGGCCACTTCCATACCGGTGAGCTGGCAAATTAGCGTCTGGAATTCGAAGAAAACCTGCAAACTGCCCTGGCTCGCCTCAGCCTGATACGGAGTGTAGGCCGTGACAAATTCACCACGGGAGGCAAGGGAATCCACCACTGCCGGAATGAAATGGTCGTAGGCTCCCGCCCCCATGAAGCACGCCAATTCGCCCGGGTGCCGGTTTTGCCCGGCCAGTTTTTTCGCCAGGGCGGTCAATTCAACTTCGGACAGGGACGGCGGCAGTTTCAGCAGCCTGTCGAGACGGACCGGCTCCGGAACCGATTCAAACAAATCGGCGATGCTCGCTTTGCCGATCTTTTGGAGCATCGCGGCCTGTTGGCCCGGGGTGTTGGCGATGTACGACAAGGAATTACTCCATGAACGCCGGGCAGGGACTACCCCACCCTTTCCCAAACCGGCGACCCGGCCTGCCGACCGTGGGAAAGCAGGCGCGCCACCGAAACCGCCTAATTGCCTTCTGTCTGTTTCGCATATTCATCCGCGCTGAGCAGGTGGTCCAGGGCCCCGGACTTTTCCGGACAGATGCGCACGAGCCAGCCTTCTCCGTAGGGGTCGCGGGAAACCAGGGAAGCGTCGGATGCGAGGGCGTCATTGACCCCAACGATCTCGCCCCCCACCGGCGCATAGATATCGCTCACCGCCTTGACCGATTCCACCTCACCCATTCCCTCGCCCGGCTCCACCCTGGATCCGACCTTCGGCAGTTCGATGTAGGTGATGTCAGTGAGCTGATCCACCGCAAAGCGGGTCAGGCCGACCAGGTAATTTTCCCCTTCAGGGCGGACCCACTCATGCGTTTTGGCATATTTAAGATCTTTAGGATTCACGGAAGACTCCCCTTCAATTCCCACACGGAACGAAAACGATCACTTGGCCGGACGCTTGTAAAATGGCAATCGCGCGACGGTGTAAGGCTCCTCTCGCCCCCGCACCAAGGCTGACACACGGGTCCCGACCACGGCCATGTCCGGTCGCAGGTAGGCCATGGCGACGGGATGATTCAGGGTGGGGGACATGGTGCCACTGGTCACGAAGCCGATCTCCGAGCCCTCCGCGCCCAAAAGCTGATCCTTTTCCCTGGCGGCCCGTTTGCCCCCACTGACAAGTCCCACCCGCACAGGCAAATCCGCCAAGCCCCTTCGACGGAGCAAGGCATCCCTACCAATGAAATCTTTTCCGAGGTCAACACTTCTGCCCAAACCGGCCTGAAATGGATCCAGCTTTACGGAAAGTTCATGCCCATACAGGGGCATGGCTGCCTCGAGGCGCAGGGTATCTCGGGCCCCCAAGCCGCAGGCGGTCACTCCCAAACCATCCAAAGTCCCTGCAAGAGCCAATCCGCCTTCACGGGGCAAGACAACTTCCCAACCATCCTCGCCCGTGTAACCTGTCCGGCTTACCAAAACCTCCCTGCCCTCCAGTATGGTGGTAAAAACACCGTAATAGGGCAGCCCAGCGGGATCGCGATCAAATAGCTGACGTGCCAAAGCGATCGCCTTGGGCCCCTGAACGGCCAACATCGCCGTGTCGCCAGTTTGGTCCTCCAGCGTCGCTTGCCTGTTTTTTTGATGCGCCAGAAACCAATCTTTGATTTTCGCGCGATTGGAGGCATTGACCACCATGGCCCACTCCCCTGGATCTCCACCCAGGTTGTAGACCAGGACATCGTCCAGGATTCCGCCATCCTGCTGACAAACCAAACCGTAGCGCACCCTTCCCACAGCAAGGTCGGTCACACGACATGTGACCAAACCATCAATCCAATCGGCGGCATCTGGCCCGTGTAAACGAAAACGACCCATGTGACTGACATCGAACCAACCCACATTAGAACGGACCGTCTGATGCTCCTTCACAATGCTGCTGAACTGGACGGGCAATTCGGTTCCAGCGAAATCAACCATCCTGCCACCATGCGCAATGTGCCACGGATGCAGGGGGGTTGTTTCCATTTGGATTTCCCAAACCAGAAGTGAAGAAATCTAAAGGGTCCAAGACCTCTAATTGGCAGTGTAGGAACATGGGCGGCGCGTGTCGGCATCCCGAAAGGCCCGGCCTCTTCAAGCGACAAAACATCATAAAATTGATCAAGAAACCAAAACGCACCTCTTCAAGGCCGATTCGGACCTACCCGCAAAACCGGCTCAAGCCGAAGAGCTTGCCCAACCGATCCCAATGAGGATGATCTTGTGGCGTATGTCCGGTCCGGCTATTGGCTCGAGTTGAAAATTTCACGGTGCATACAAGTGACGACATGACAGGATTTTGGGTCCAAAACGAGGGCGACAGGCTTTTGCAGCTATGACAGGACGGCTGACAGCTCTGGAACAAGCGACGGTGCCGCCCTCTTGGTGGCGCTGGACTGTCGCATGCCTGCTGGCAGCATGCTTCTTTATTTTCCCCTCAAAAACCCTGCGTGCACAAACGGTTTACTACGCAGAGCAGCCCTCCTTCCTGATTCCGGTCTACCCGGACCCCAATGACAAAAAGACTCAGGCGCTGCTGTTGCATGTGTCGGAAGATTTGGGAAAGACCTACCAATTCGTCGCAACTGGGGGAATCCTGCAGAAAACTTTCAGTTTTCGTGCGCCCCGAGATGGTTGGTACTGGTTTTCGGTCCAGACCCAGGAAACGGGTGGCGCTCTGAAACCTGCCAGCATGGCGGGAGCCCCGGCTCTCTTGAAAGTGTGTGTTGATACCCAGGCCCCCTCAATCATCCTGCGCCAAGGCCCAGCCACCAAAGACGGGACACTGAGTGTCGAATGGGAGGCCCGGGATGAGAACCTGGATGTGGCCTCCATGCGTCTGGAATATCGCCTGCTCGGGGCCAAAGACTGGTTACCCCTCCCCTCCCAGCAGTTGCAACAGGGTTCACATGTTTGGAATCCAGGCACACAAAGCCCTCTGGAAGTCCGGCTGAGCGTCCGGGACCGGGCAAAAAATATGGGTGAGCAGGTTCTCGCCCTGGGCCTCAAACCCGGGCAGGTGGCACCAACCACCGGCGACGGGCGGGTTCCCCTGATCATGGTTCGCAGCAAGCGTTTCGCCTTGAATTACCGCCTGGAGGATGTCGGTCCGTCTGACGTGACCCGCGTCGAAGTGCACTACACCCGGGACGGAGGACGCACCTGGGGCAAATACCCAATGGACGCGCCGAAGGAACCACCTTGCATCCTGGAGGTGCCCGAGGAAGGCAGGTATGGTTTCACACTTATCGCTCGCAGTGGCGTCGACCTCAGCGAGGATCCCCCCAAGCCGGGAGACTCCCCCCATGTATGGGTGGAAGTGGATGAGACAAAGCCGCTGGTGCGGATCATCGGGGTTGAAGTTGGCCGGGGTCCCGAGCAGGGCAACATGACCGTTTCATGGTCCGCCTCGGACAAGTTTCTGGGGTCCACCCCCATTTCCATTAGCTATGCCCAATCGGCAGACGGGCCTTGGACCGAGGCGGTCAAGGATCTGCCAAATAACGGGAAATTCGTCTGGAAACTGCCCCCGCAAGGGCTTCCCTTTCAATTCAGCGTTCGGGTGACCTGCACGGACATGGCGGGCAACCAGGGGATGGCCCAGACGACCGGCCCGGTCAAGGTGGATCTCAGCACCCCCAAAGCCCGGATCAACAGCATCGAAATTGCTCCCGTGGAAGGCGCGGTACCGGCACCCCCGGGTGTGAATCCTGCAACGCCGCCCGGGGCGGCAGCCTCACCTTCCGTCACGGGAATCCCTCCGGGTCCTCCAATGGGGGCAGCACCGCCGCTACCAATGACCTCGCCGGCACCACCACCGGCAACCGGCCCGCCACCCGCCCCGGCCGCGGCTACTCCCGGTGAAATCAGTCCTCCACCCGGGGCATCACCGGCACCACCGCCGGCAACCGGCCCGCCACCTGTTCCGGGCGCGGCCCCTGCCAGTGAAACTAGTCCCCCGCCCGGGACTTCCAGCGCACTACCCCTGCCCCCCGCCCCGCCAGCTGCTGGCGGGGCGTTCGTTTCACCCGAAGCCCCTGGCACCTCCACGAGCCTGGGCGGGACTGCCGCAGGACAAAACAACACCAGGACAGTCACCGATCCTCACACCCACCAGTGGAAGTGTGTAGGGGTTCACGATGGCGACACGGTGACCTGCATCAACGAGAACAACGAGCAGCAAAAAATACGGCTGGCAGAAATTGATGCCCCGGAACTGAAGCAGGACTTTGGCCAGCGAAGCAGGGACGCCCTAGCTAGCATGGTGTTCGGAAAAACCATCACCGTGGTCGACCAAAACAAGGACCGTTACGGACGCTGGATCGGCCGCCTTTACACCGATGGCATCGACGTGAATCGCCAGATGGTGGCCACCGGCTACGCCTGGCATTACGCCTCCTACTCCAAAGACCCGTCCCTGTCGGTGCTGATGCAGCAGGCCAAGGATCAAAAGCTGGGACTTTGGGGTCAAGGGGATCCTATTCCGCCATGGGATTACCGCAAAAAGAAAACGACCTCCACCACCTCGGTTGAAGACTGACGGTACCCAATTCCACACACCGGTGTGGTTTCCGTCGCAGCGCTTTGCCCCGGACACCTGTTTCGCCCTGACCTACGGGACGCGGCCGACCGGTTACCCTATGCTTGCAGGGTGACTGAAGTGGAGTCGGTGGATTGGACAGCCGCGACAGCAAGAAATCTTCCGGCCTGGCGGTCATTGACCTGCTTGAAAGGGGTCTTTCCGGCCCGGCAAAACCCTTTTATGTCGTTGTGGGGAAAGACGAATTCCTGCGCAGGCACGCCTGCCGTATGGTGCGGGAATTGGTTCATGGAAAGCCTGACCCCTCGTGTGAAACCGCGGGAACCGTTGTTCGGGTTGAAGGCGACCATCTGGACCTGGCAGCCTTTTTGGATGAATTGGGAACCGCTTCGCTTTTTGGCGGCAAGACCCTGATCCGAGTGGATGACGCGGACGACTTCATCTCAAAAAACCGTCAAGCCCTGGAAAAACATTTCGCCACACCTGCCTGGCCAGGCGTGGCCCTTCTGATTGTGGACAGTTGGCCCTCGAACACACGACTGGCCAAACTGACCCCGAACGATTCCTTACTGCGCTGCGAGGTGGCAGAAAGGTTCAACATCGCCGCATGGGCCCGCGCCTGGTGCAAACTAACCCAACAGGTGGAACTGGCGGCAGATGCGGCACGGAGCCTTGAGGAACTTCTTGGCAAGGATCTGGGCCGGCTGGCCCAGGAAATCTCAAAGCTCGCCGGTTCGCTTCCGGAGGGAAGCAAAACGGTCACCGCGGACATGGTGGACCAGCTTGTTTCCGGTGGCACCCAGGAGGTGGTCTGGAAAATCTTCAACGCGATCAGCGCTGGAAACCCCAACCAGGCCCTGTCGATCCTGGATGACCAATACATTTCCGGCAATTCGGTGGAAAGCAGCATGAAACTCCAGGGGGCCCTGGCGTTCCAGTTGCGAAAAATCGCCAGAGCCGCCCGGCGGGCCAAGTCGGGCGCGACCGGCGGGCTGGCCCACGCTATGACCGAGGCGGGTATCCGGCCTGGCTTTTTCCAGAAAGATGCCGAGTCGCTGATGCGGCATCTGGGCGGGCGCCGGCTATTCCGGCTCATGGAAGACCTGGTTCGCACGGACCTGGCACTCAAAGGCGGCAGCAAATTGCCGCAGCGCACCGTCCTTGAAAAATTGATTGTGAAGCTTGCCGTTCAGGAAAATCGGTCCCCGCGTGGAGGCTGAGTCAGCATGCTGAACCCGCCCAACAAGCTTCCCCTCTTGGCGTTTACCCTTGGGGACGTCACCGGTATCGGGCCAGAAATCATCGTTCGCGGGTGGGCCGGATTGTGCGACCTGTGCCGCCCCGTGGTGGCCGGCGATGCCGCAATCCTGCGGCGTGCCATGAAACTGGTCCATGGCACGCGGGTGGGGCTCCGCCAACTGACAACGCCGGAAGAGGCCATGGGCCAGGCCGATCAGGTGGAGTTTGTCCAGGTTTCCACTGCCGACCTGGCTTCCGTGGCACCGGGAACGATTGACGCGCAGGCGGGTCAGGCGGCCTATGACTTCCTGATCTGGTCCATCGACCAGGCATTGGCCCGGCGCATTGATGGCATCGTGACCGCGCCGCTTCACAAGGAGAGCCTGGCGGCAGCGGGGATCAGACACCCCGGCCATACCGAAATCCTCGCGGAACGCACCGGCACCCGACAATTCGCGATGGTTTTGGCCATCGAGGGGCTGGCAGTCATCCATCAAACCCTGCACATGGCTCTGCGCGATGTTTTCAAGCATCTTGATCCCGTGTCCATCGGTGAAAAAGCAGTACTGCTGCAAACCCTTTTAAAGGATTTGGGGGTGGCAGCCCCCCGTTTGGGCCTAGCCGCATTGAACCCCCATGCGGGAGAACATGGCCTGTTCGGGGATGAGGAAGAAACCATCCTAAGGCCCTTGGGGGGCCGACTCCGCGATCAAGGGATCAACATCCAGGGGCCTATTCCTGCCGACACACTGTTTCAAAGAGCGGTTGCGGGTGAGTTCGACGGGGTTGTGGCCCTGTACCACGACCAGGGCCACATCGCCCTGAAACTGGCCGGACGCGGGCGGGCTGTGAACATTTCCGCGGGGTTGCCCATCGTGCGGACCTCCGTCGCCCATGGCACAGCCTTTGATATTGCCTGGCAGGGCAAAGCCGATGCGGAAAGTCTACTCACAGCCACCCGCTACGCAGCGGGCCTGGCCCGGGCCAGAAACCTGGTTCGCCTGGCTTGGTAGCCAAAAGGACATACCCCTGCCAGTATCTCGGCAAGCAAATGCCTGACCAACTTGATAAACTTGCCCTCATAAACCCGGTTGAGCATTGTGAATGCGACTCCGGCAACCAGGGCCCGGGAATTAGCACCTTCCTCCGGGAGGTGACACCTCCCCGGACACCGCGAAATCAGGGGAAACCAGTAGCATGAGCACCACCACAGGCCGGGGTAAAACCTACGACAACATCACCGAATGCGTTGGCAACACCCCATTGATCCGCCTTCGCCGGGTGGTGGACGGGGCGAGGGCCACCGTTCTGGGCAAACTTGAAAACTTCAACCCGCTGTGGTCCGTGAAGGATCGCATCGGTGTGGCGATGATTGAGGACGCCGAGAAAAACGGCAAAATCAAGCCTGGAACGGTGATCATTGAGCCAACCAGTGGCAACACAGGTATCGGGCTGGCATTCACCTGCGCCGCCAAAGGCTACAAGCTTCTGGTAACCATGCCGGAAACCATGAGTCTGGAAAGGCGCCGCCTGCTGAAGGCATTTGGCGCAGAAATCGTTCTGACCCCGGGCGATCAGGGCATGCGCGGTGCGGTGAACAAGGCGGAGGAGCTGGTGCGGGAGCATCCAAACGCCTACATGCCCATGCAATTCAACAACCCCTCCAACCCCGAAATCCACAGAAAAACCACCGCCGAGGAGATTTGGCGGGACACCAACGGGAAGGTGGACATTTTTGTTTCCGGGGTGGGTACAGGCGGCACAATCACCGGTGTGGGCGAAGTGCTGAAGGCCCGCAACCCCGCCGTGAAGATCGTGGGCGTTGAGCCGGCCACCAGCCCGGTGATCACCCAAAAGCGGGCGGGGCAAGACATCAAGCCCGGCCGCCACAAGATCCAGGGAATTGGCGCGGGATTCATCCCGGGGATCCTGAATGTAGACATCATCGATGAGGTGATCCAAGTTCAGGACGATGATGCCTTCGCTGTCGCCCGCCGGTTGGCAAAGGAAGAAGGTATGTTGTGCGGTATTTCCTGCGGGGCAGCCGCGCATGCGGCCCTCGCCTTGGCCCATCGGCCAGAAAATGCCGGCAAAACCATTGTGGTGATCCTTCCGGACTTGGGCGAGCGGTACCTGTCCACCCCCCTGTACCCCGAATGAACCCGGCCTTGGCCATTTTTGGCAAATTGGGCAAGAAAACTTTACCCCAGCTCCACAACACCTGTTCAATCGACTCCTAAGCCCTTTGGGTTGGCGAGTTTGGGACGGGTGTTGTATGCTTGCTTATTGGCGCAAGACGGAAGCCAGCCGGAGGTTCCGGCCGGCCTTGCGTGCTTATTTTCCTTCAGTCTGGCGTTTCCGGTGTTTTGCCGGTCGCCCATCCAGGACCCCCAACCCCCATGGTTAACAGGAATCTCCTCCGCGAATTTGACCTCGGCGACGAGGATTTGAGCCAATTCGAGCAGGCATTTGCCAAGCCGGAAACCGGTGGCACCAGCGAAAACTGGTTCCAAGAAGAAAAGCAAGCGTACGAGGCCAACAAGCTGGTCAACGGCAAGGTCACCCGCATCGTTGGCGACAAGGTGATCATCGACATCGGCTACAAGAGCGAAGGCGAGATTCCACTCGAGGAGTGGAAGGAAGAGGGCAACCCCAATCCCGTCCTTCCCAACGTGGGCGACGAGGTCCAGGTTCTCCTGGATTCGGTGGAAGACGAGTCCGGCACGATCATCCTGAGCTTCCGCAAGGCCAAGCGCCAAAAAGAGTGGGAAGCGATCATTGAGAAGCACAAGGAAGGCGATGTTGTCGCCGGCCATGTGACCAAGAAGATCAAGGGCGGCCTTCTGGTGAATATCGGCGTGAATGTTTTCCTGCCCGCATCGCAGGTCGACATCCGCCGTCCGCCGGATATCGGCGAGTACTGCGGCAAGACGATCGACTGCAAAATCCTCAAGATCGACGAGATTCGCCGCAATATCGTGGTGAGCCGCCGCAAGCTGCTGGAAGACCAGCGCGAGGACATGAAGCGCGCCCTGCTGTCGGAGATTCAACCGGGCCAGATCCGCAAGGGTATCGTCAAGAACATCGCCGACTTCGGCGCATTCGTCGACCTGGGTGGCATCGACGGCCTGTTGCATATCACCGACATGACCTGGGGCCGCATCAGCAACCCCCACGAGGTTGTGAAGATCGATCAGCCGATCGAGGTCTACATCATCAATGTGGATCGCGAGCGTGAGAAGATCGCCTTGGGCCTGAAGCAAAAGACCCAGAGCCCTTGGTCGAATGTCCAGGATCGCTACCCGATTGGCAGCAAGCACAACGGCGAAGTGGTCAATGTG
The DNA here is from genome assembly GCA_002451275.1 of Planctomycetaceae bacterium UBA6894. GTDB lineage: Bacteria > Planctomycetota > Planctomycetia > Gemmatales > Gemmataceae > UBA6894. Next base: position 13,547 of record DKBS01000088.1, read on the forward strand.
ATGAACTACGGCGCTTTCGTGAAGCTGGAGGAAGGCATCGAAGGCCTGGTCCACATCTCCGAAATGAGCTGGACCAAGCGCATCAACCACCCCAGCGAGCTGGTATCCATCGGCGACCAGGTGGAAGTGCAGGTCCTGAATATCAATCGGGACAAGCAGGAAATCTCCCTGGGCATGAAGCAGGTCCAGCCGAACCCCTGGGACAAGGTGGCCGAGCGCTATCCCAAGGACACCGTGGTCACCGGTGTGGTGCGCAACCTCACCAACTACGGCGCTTTCGTAGAAATCGAGGAAGGCATCGACGGCCTGCTGCATGTCTCCGACATCAGCTGGGTCCGGAAGGTGTCGCACCCGTCCGAGGTTCTGCAAAAGGGCGAATCGGTTACCTGCATCGTTCTGAATGTGGACCAGGAGCGCAAACGCATCGCCCTGGGCCTCAAGCAGATGAAGAACGACCCGTGGGACACCGACATCCCCTCCCGGTACCAGTTGGGCGATGTGAAGCGTGGAAAGGTGACCAAAATCACCAATTTCGGCGTCTTCATCGAGATGGAGCCTGGTCTGGAAGGACTACTGCATATTTCGGAGCTTTCGGACCAGAAGGTCGAAAATCCCGAGACGCTGGTGCAGGTTGGCGATGAGATCGAGGTCAAGGTGCTGCGCGTCGATGTGCCAGATCGGAAGATCGGCCTGAGCCGCAAGCGCCTGAACTGGACCCCAGAGCAGGATGCCGCCAATCCACCTGCCCCCGCAGCCCTTTCTTCCGGTGGCTCGAGCAGCTCGGCTCCACCGGCTGGTGGCACCTCGAAGGCGCAAACCCGCACAGACCTGCGCGGCGGTACCGGTTCGGGTGGCGATCTGGTCTCCCTGCCCGAAGGCTGATAACCGTCAGCCCCTCCCCAAACCCCCAAACTGTGGAATTTTTGCCACAATTTGGGTCGGGGGGTGTACAATTTGATTGATTCAGGCGATTTTGGCCGGTTTTTGGATGCTTCCAGCCGGTCCGGATCGCCTGAATCAGTTTTAACGCCCATGGCGGTCTTGCCACTCGTGCAAGACATTCTTGTCCTGCGTGGACTGCAAGCGCTTGGTGGCTGGAAATCGGCCGGCGGACTTGCCTCACGTGTCTAATAAGGCCCCGGGCCGACGATAGACAGGTGTGGATCAAGGGGGCCGCTTGGAGCGGGTCAAACCCGCACCATGGCCGGAACGACCGGCAACTGTGCGGCCTCCTGGGATCCCGTGCCACGAGCCGGATGCCAACTATGACGCGACCCCGCCGATCGTCCGAAGCGGTGCAAAGTCCACTAGAGACTTACCTCCGCGAGATCAACGAGACCGCGCTCCTCACCGCGGATGAGGAAAAGCAATTAGCCTACCGGATTGAGGACGGGGACGCGGCTGCCCGCGACCGCATGGTTCGCGCCAACCTTCGTTTGGTGGTCAATATCGCCCGCAGTTATGTAGGCAAGGGGCTGGCCCTGCAGGACCTCATCGAGGAAGGCAACCTGGGCCTTTTGCGGGCGGTCGAGGGTTTCGACCCCACCATGAACACCCGCTTCAGCACCTATGCCAGCTACTGGATCAAGCAGTCCATCAAGCGGGCCCTGGTGAACACCGCGAAGACCATCCGTATTCCTGCCTACATGGTGGAGTTGCTGGCTAAATGGCGCCGTGCCTCCGCGAAACTGCAGGAAGAATTGGGGCGCACGCCGACCCATGAGGAAATCGGCCGGACCCTGGAGCTGTCGAAAAAGAAACTGGCAATCATCAAGAAAGCGATCCGCGTGCACGGCACGGTGCCCCAGACCGATCAGGGCGACTCGGGTTGGTCTCTTGATGAGATCGTGATGGATTCGCAGACCAAGGCTCCCGACATCGAGATGGTCGAGGCAGACAACCTAAAAGAAGTCATGCGCCTTCTGGAGCACATGGACAAGCGCGAGGCAACCGTTCTGCGCCTGCGATTCGGGGTGGATGACGACCAACCACGCACGCTGAAGGAAATCGGCGAGCAACTCGGTCTGACCCGCGAACGCGTGCGCCAGATCGAGAGCGAAGCCCTCGGCAAATTGCGTGAAAGTCTTGAGGTTGAATGACCCCTTCGGGAATTTTCAGCTTCCAAAAGATCCCCTGAACCCGCAAGGCCCGTACGCACGATACATCCCTTAGAACCGTTCACTCTTCTCCCGCACGAGAGGTGATAGGTGTTAAGTGTGATGCCGTTGTGCAGCTTGGTGCTGCCCGGCCTCCTGGTCCTAGGCCAAGCCGACAGGACCACCGCTCCCCCTACGCGCAACGCCTTGGTGTTGTGGCAGGAGGGCCAGGAGGCCATGAAAAGGGGAGACATCCCCTCCGCCCTGCGCTTCTATCAGGAAAGCCGCGCGCTTTGCCCTGACCTGGCGCGGGTGGAACTGAGCCTTGCAGCCGCGCACCTTCAGGCTGACGATCAGCCGAATGCATGCGGGCACCTGCGCCGGTATCTGGAACTGGAACCAGGGCACTGGCAGGTTCGCCAACAACTTGCTGACCTCCTTGCCCGGCTAGGCCACCGTGCCTTGGCGTGTCGGGAACTCGAATTGATGCTACACGGGGCGCAAAACGCCCTGGGAAGCCAGCAAAACGCCGAAGATGAAAGCCTCACCCTCACCCATCTGATCCATGGGCACGGGCGGTTGATGCAATTGGCTGAGGAAGAAAATCAGGTTGGCCGCTACCACTTGCACCGGGGCCTGGGCCTGTACTACCTAGCCAAAAGTATGCCGGCTGAATCTGGCCTCCAAAAGGTTTCCACCCCGCAGGCCAAAGCCAACGAGGATTTACCGGACAGGCAGGACTTGTTGTTGAAAGCCGTGAAAGAATTGACCGAGGCCAGTCAGAAATCTCCCGGTGACGCCAAATCCGCCTGGTACCTCAGCCTGGCCTGGCGGGAACTGGGCCAGCCGGCCCAGGCCGAACACTGGCTGAAAATCCTTGCAAAAAACCATGTCCCCGGGGAATTGCATCCGAAAGAGGAAAGGGAGTTCGCCCTGGCAAGGGGCTCCACCAAACTGGACCGCTTGCTTTCGGGCAGATAAGCCGGCGGAGATTTTCCCACCCGTCCCTGTTCCAAACACCACCGATTTCCGGTGGTGTTCGTATTTTCCCAAGGTTTCCTGCTAGGCCCGACGCCCTGGATCGGTGTAGATTGTAGACTGAAGTCCAGCGGGGGTCCTTGGTTAGGAGTACCCGGCTTTTTTCAGCAAACCCAAGGCCATGAGCCGGGGGAATGGATCATGGGATTCTTTTTCGGACAGGTTCCAGCCCGTTTGGTTGCCGTTTCAGGCCTCCTTGTAAGCCTGGGTAGCTTGGTGCTTGCCCAGCAGCCCAATTCCGAAATCAAGGACCTTTATTCCAAATACCAATCGGGCCGAGGTGCAGTGAACCGCTGGATGAGCGGCAACACCCCGTTCGATGCGGCCAAAAAAGAGGATTTGGATCTTCTTGCCAATTACTGCCGCTTTATTACCAAAGGCCAAACTTTCCATGACCGACTGACCACCACCTCCGATATCAATAGCAAGCT
>DKBS01000088.1:17376-20456 GCA_002451275.1 Planctomycetaceae bacterium UBA6894
GATATCAATAGCAAGCTTTTAATCGACCTGCCAGAAAACGTTCAAAAAGATATCACCCAGACCATGGTTCGCAGTTTTGATAGCCCACATGGACCAGCTCTTTTGAAAGCCTATCAGCGCACCATGCTGGAACAGGCTGAGGCAGTCCTGACTGAATCCAAAGATCAATACGTGCGCCTCAATGTCTCCCGCGTTCTTCCGGGCATTGGCATGGCGGTTGGCAGCCTCAAGCGTGACGGGAAGGCGGTCCTCGACTTGAAGGACCAGGTGGAGGTATACAACCGTCAAATTGTCGCATGCACCAAGCTGGTGGATGCGGCTACCCAGGGTACGCAGCGAGATGACGCCGTGCTGCTGTATGCGTTGCGCGGTGCCAAGGAAGCCATGGTCGGGTTCAACCAGACCTTTCCGCTACGGACTGACCGCGAAAAGAAGGGTTTCGTTCCGCCGGATGCCACCCAAGAAGAAAAATTGTTGGGAATCGCCGCCAACTTGGCGGAAAAGCCTCCAGCTTGGGCTAACGGCGCCTCACCGGAAGAACTGGAGGGGTACCGGATGATCCGGCGCGAGGCTATTCGGGTTTTAGCGGCAGCCGGCCGGTCCAAGGTGGGTGCGGTGTCCCCCGCCACAGTGCTCGGGCGCATTTTGGCATTGGACCCGACCAAATCGAGCTATCGCCTCGATGAGTTGGTGGATGCGGCCATCGGCCTTGCGACCATTCGTCCCGATCCCACCTACAACACGGATCTGGCCGCTTCCCTGGTGGGCAAGACCATCCAGGAATTCATTGCCACGTACACCCAGAAGCAAGGGATTTACGCTTCGTTTCCGTTTGTCTACCACGCCGCCCGGTTGAATACCGCACTGATTTTCTGGGAAGAAAAGCCTCCCTCCCCGGAAATCAAAGCGTTGGTGACCAAGGCACGCGCCGCCCTGACAGCTTTGGAAAAAAAACAGGAGCCTCAATTCCAGGAAACCGAGGCCATCCAAAAACTGCGCGACAAAAGCTACGAGATGATCAAGGGTGACAAGTCATCCGAGATTCCGCCCGCCCAGTAGCCTGATCGGGCCCTCGAGCCACCAGAAAACCCTTGCAACCAGGGGAGAATTTATTTCTCCCCTGGCAGTTCCTTGATGATCTTTTCCACGTCGGCGATGTCGATCAGTTCCGCCTCATCCCGGCGCGTGTATTTGCGCTTGAGCGCGTCCAGCAGATGTTCCCACATCGCGCGGGTGGGCTTGGCGGTCATTTTGGTCCAATCATGCCGGCGATGAGCCTTTGTCTTGAAATTCCAAACGCGGGCGAAGCGTTCGGCACAGATCCACAATTCATCGCCCGTTTCAGGGTCGGTCACGCGCCACTGTATTTTCATGCGTCTTCATCATCCCAATCATCGGTGGATTGACTCTCGACATTCGCGCCGGAACGGCCAGGCCCGGAACGGCCCTCCCGCAAAGCCTCAACCAGTTTTTGCATGTCCGGCGGGGGAGCCATCTCCCAACGCAGGTTTTCCCCGGTCGAGGGATGTTCAAAACCCAGTTCAGCAGCATGCAGGGCAAGCCGGGGAGCTCCGCTTCCGTCATGGAAAGGTGGTGCCCCGTAAGGTTGCATGTAAACGGGGTCCCCGGCCACGGGATGCCCCAATTCGGCCATGTGGATTCGGATCTGATGAGTTCGGCCGGTTTCCAGACGGCAGGAAACCATCGTGAAAGGGGCTTTGGCGCCTTTGGGCCACCCTTTGGGGATGAAGGGCTCCACCACTTCCAGATGGGTGGTAGCCGGTTTCCCCACCGTTGATACCGCACTGCTGCCCCGACGCCCATCGCCGCGATCGCGCACCAGTACGCTATGAATGGTGCCTGGTTGGGGCTGACCGAGGACCACCGCCAGATACCGCCTGTGCACGGTGTGGGCCCGAAACTGGGCGCCGAGTGACCTTTCCGCATCGACCGTGCGGGCAAACACGACCAATCCGGAGGTTTCCTTGTCAATACGGTGCACAATACGAAGACGCCCACCTTGCCCCTTCCCCTTGGCTGAGGGGGATTCCTGACGCAATTGGGCTTGGACAATCTCGTCCAGGCAAGGAACCAGGGCCCTTCGGTTCTCCTTCCACAATCGCTCGGCTGGATGACGTACCGTGGAGATGCCTGATGGCTTTTCCACAACGACCACCTGGCTGTCGACATGACGAACCCGGATGGCGCCCGCCCGTGGGAGAGGAGGTGCTGATTCCGCGGTGAGACGGACGGTTTCCCCGGCATGCACCCGCCTCGCCGGATCCATGCAAAGGTCCAAGGCTGGACCCTTGCCCAGGCGGACGCGGCGGGTTGCCACCAGACGGCGCACATCAGCCCAGGATTTTTCCGGCAGCCAAGCCTTCAGGCAGGCGGCCAGCGTTTTACCTTCGTCAGAATCCTGGCAATTGAAATCTCGGGTCTGACTCAAGGCCTGCTCCCGCCCTGCGGTTTTGATCCCGGCCCGGACCGCCCCGGCTTGAACCGGCGGCCTGCGGAAGCCCGGTTGGGACGGTAGCCCTTGGGCTTGGGCTGTCCCTTGGCTGGATGGGGATTGGCTTGCCCGCTTGTTTCTGTCTGTTTCCGGGCGGGGTTGGCCACGGCATGGTAATGATCCCCCGCCAGGGCACGCTGGGCCCTGGCGCGCTTGGCCGATAGCGCCTCAGCCGGTGGTTCCGCGGGAATCAGGGCGTCACATCCCTTGCCGATCAAATCAGCGCGTCCAGCCTCCAGCAGGGCGGCCCGCACCTCGAACCAGTTTTCCGGCTTGAAGAACTGCAGCAGAGCCCGTTGCTTTTTGCGATCCTTCAACGCCTTGACGACATGCACCTCGTTCCCAGTCATCGGGTCGATTCCGGTGTGGTACATGCAGGTAGCCAAGTCAAAGGGGGCGGGAATAAAATCCTGCACCTGATCGGGACGGTAACCGTTTCGCTTCAGGAACAAAGCCAGTTCGATCATCGCCTCGAGGTCGCTGCCGGGGTGGCTGGCAATGTAATAGGGCACCAGAAACTGCTTGGGTTTTCCCGCCTCGGCGGACGCCTGTTTGAAGGCCCTGGCAA
>DKBS01000088.1:20682-27620 GCA_002451275.1 Planctomycetaceae bacterium UBA6894
GACGCCTGTTTGAAGGCCCTGGCAAAACCCTCAAAGTTCACATTGCGCGGCTTTTTCATCAGGTCAAGGACACGGGTATCCACCGCTTCGGGCGCCACCTTGAGCGTGCCACCCACATGATGCTGGGCCAATTCGCGCAGGTAAACCTGGTCCAGTTGGGCCAAATCCATCCGGATCCCGCTGGCGACCAGAATTTTGCGGATGCCCGGTTCGCTGCGGGCCTTGCGCAGCAATTGGACCAACGGTCCATGATCGGTTCCAAGCAATTTACATATGCCCGGGTGAACGCAGGAAAGGCGACGGCATTTGGCTTCCACATCGGGCCGGGTGCAGCGCATCTGGTACATGTTGGCGGTGGGCCCACCCACATCGCTGATCACGCCGCGAAAATCAGGGTCCTTCGCCAGTTTGCGCATCTCGGCCAGAACGGATTCCTCGCTACGCGACTGGATGATGCGCCCCTGGTGCGCGGTGATAGAGCAAAAAGTGCAGCCCCCAAAACACCCGCGCATAACGGTTATCGAGTCCTTGATCATCTCGTGGGCGGGGATGGGTTCGGTGTACGAAGGATGGGGTCGCCGGTTGTAAGGCAGGCCGAAGATGCGGTCCATTTCCGACTGAGGGAGGGGCAAACCGGGAGGATTGCACACCACCGCCTGGTTGGAATGGTATTGGACCAAAGCCCTGGCGTTGAACGGGTTGGTGTTGTGGTGAATGATCCGCGTGGCCTCGACAAAAGCCAATTTGTCGGCGGCGACCGCCTCGAAGGAAGGGACTTTCTCCAGGTCGAAGGGCTTATCCATTCCTTGCTCGACAAGCGGCAAGGTTTGGGACAACCGGGACCATTCTGTTTCGGGGGGCGTTTCCGAGGCCCCCAGGGTGTAAGCCACCCCCCTCAGGTTTCGCAGGTCGCGCGGGGTCTTTCCGGCTGCCAGACGGCGAGCGATTTCAACGATGTTGGTTTCGCCCATCCCATAAACGACCAGGTCAGCCTTGCAGTCCAGAAGGATCGATTTCCGGACCGTGTCGGACCAATAGTCGTAATGTGCCAAACGACGCAGGGAGGCCTCGACCCCGCCAGCAATGACTGGCACGCCGGGAAACGCCTCCCTGGCCCTGTGGCAGTAGGGCAGCGTGGCCCTGTCGGGCCTGAGTCCAATCCGCCCCCCGGGGGAATAGGCGTCGTCGTTGCGCACCTTCTTGTTGGCGGTGTAATGATTGATCATCGAGTCCATGTTGCCCGCGCTGACAGCGAAGAACAGCCGCGGCCGACCGAATTGCCGCCAAGGCTCACAGGTCCGCCAGTCTGGTTGGCTGAGAATGGCCACCCGGAATCCTGCGTCCTCCAGAACCCGGTGCAGAATCGCCATGGCAAAGCTGGGGTGGTCGATATAGGCATCCCCGGTGACAAAGATCACATCAACGGCATCCCACCCCCGCTCGCGCATCTCCTTCCGTGAGGTCGGCGCGTGGGGAGCGGCATATTGTTCCATCCACATTGGCAGGCTGAGCTTGATGCCACCTGCGGGCTTGTCCGCCATTGAGCGACTCCGGCACCCTGGGGCGCCCTTTTCTAAACACTTGGAACAGATACTGCATTGTAGAGCATGGCCTAGCCAAAACAGGGTGTTTCTGGTGGTTTGGGAAGGGTTTTGGACCCCCCAACCACCCGCCTAACCCGTCTCAATCCCTCTTGCTCCCGGTACCTGAACCCATGCTAGTATCTGGCCACTAATGAAATGAGTGCGAACTGGGGTCATTTGGACCAGCAGGTCGCCTTTGCCCCAAGCACCAGAAAAAAGCGTTCGGGAGGATCTCTCCACCATGGCCAAAAGCACCTGCCCTGTGACCCGCAAGGAGTTTTTGGAGAAAGCCAAGCCGGTGAGTGTCACCATAGGCGCCAACACCATGCTCGCGGACGTGAAGGAATTTTCCACCGGTTCTTTGGGCTGGTACCTGAACGGTAAGGCGACCCTAGAAATCGATGGCAAGCCGGTCCCCGTACAGATCGGTCTCAACCTGACTCTCGTTGGCAGCAAGGACCTGCCCCGGGATGGTCAAGCCGCCGCCTAAGGCTTTTAGCTTTTCCAATTTTTTCTTTTCCGTTAGCCTCTGGCCCCCACGGCAGGCACACGTCAAAATGGGTAATCCCCTGAGGTGCCCCATGGACGAGCCTGAATGCCTGCTGCTGGTGGAGGATGAACCGGATGTCCGGGCCAGCTTCAGGGCTTGGCTGGAACGACTGAATCCACAGCCCAGGATTCTGGAAGCCGACAGCGCCCACGACGCCCTGGAGTTGGTCAACAAACATTCCATTGATCTGGTTATCCTCGACTGGAATCTTGGCGACGGGATCAACGGCCTGGAATTGCTCACCTCCTTGAAGGTATTCCAACCCGAAATCGTCGCGATTTTGGTAACCGGATACGCCGGCCTTGCCACCCCGCTCCAAGCCCTGCGCCTTGGGGTACGCGACTATCTGGACAAACACGCGGGCCTGGATGAATCAACCTTTTTGGGGGCCGTGCAAAACCAATTGGAAGGATTGCGGCCACGCAAGCGCGAGTTACAGGTTCAGCGGGAGTTACATGCCTTTCGTGAATCGGTTTCCATGGCATTACCTTGGCTCAGGCATTCTTCAGAACTAAAACCCCGCCCCGAACCGAACGCGGCCTCGCAGACCGCGATGTTGCGGTTGCTGGCGGCCGCCTTTGAATCTGAATCCGCCACCCTGATCTCCTGGCCATCGGAACAAGGTGGCCCCTGTGAAATCATCGACTCGGACGGCGGTTCCTTCGAGGAAATACTCGAGACGGAAGCGGAAGGTTCGGCCGCCAGGCTTTGCCTGAGCTCTGGGGAACCTATACTACTGCGCGATTTGCCCCGGGCCGAGCAAATCGGTGAATTGCGTTTGGCCGGCTGGGAAAAGCTGAAAAAGCCCCAGAATGTCCTGGCTATTCCCATCGTTTCCCAATCGGGGCGACAATCCGCCTTGTGCCTGTACCAAGGTAACCCTGGTGACAGCCCTGCCAACCTAGGAACCCGGGCCAACGCCTTGGCCGGTCTAGTTCAGGCTGCTTTGGGCCCCTATCCCCTGCACCGCCAGGAATCCACATCCGCCAAGCAATGGATGGCAGCCCTGGAAGATGCCCTGAAAAAGGCTGAGCGCCTTGGAAACAGCCTGAAAAATCGCCAGAAAAACAGCTCCCTACCTCAAAACACCCTGGTGGAGGCCGTTCGGGCCGATCTGGAAAAATGCTGGCAAGACCTGCTTCCCAGTGGGACGGGTGAGGCTATAACCCATCTTCTGGGAGCAATTACGGATCTCGCCAAGGAATTTGGCACTCCCGCGTTGGACCACACCCTGCGACTGGTGCAGGAAACCAAACGCCTTTTGGGTCACCTGCAAACCGAAGGTGGGCCAGAGTTCCCAGCGGGGGCGGGCCGGTGAGTTCGCCGGTCCATGCGTGCCCGGCAAATCTCCTTGCCCTCTGGCGGCACCAGTGCCCCCTTCCCTCCGCACTGCGCGATCCGTCAACTCGGGGAGAGGGCGTCCGCGTTGCACTGATCGACACGGAAGTCCAGTGGGACATGCTCCGGCTACGGCATCCACAACCCGCCGAAAAACACCCCTCAACCTCCCGGGTGAACCCTCCGGCAAAATCACCGACCCATGGCACCCTGATGGCCGACATTCTTTTGCACCAGGCGCCCGGCATCCATTTGCAAAGCCACGATGTTTTTCTGGGCCGGCCCACCGCTGAACCGGAGGCCATGGTTTCGGCTCTTGCGGCCATCCGTCGGGAGGGAACTTGCAAGGTGATCAATTTGTCCCTAGGCATCCCGGAAGATCGCTGGGACGCACCCAAATGGAGGACCGCTCGACAGCTTCTCACTCGTGAGGTGCTGGGGTGCTACCGGGCAGGCATGGTGGTGGTCGCCTCGGCACACAACGCCCATCCCATCTTGCAGAGTTGCCCTGCTGACAATCCCGCGCCACTGATTAGTGTCGCCAAGGCAGCCTTCGACGACGGTCTGAGACTGGAATACCGCCCGGGAGACACCGCCGAGTTCAGGGCCCGGGAAACAGGTTATTGGGGAATAGCCGGCTCTGTTTCATCCAGTTCCAGCGCGGCGGCCCATGCTGCCGGCCTTGTTTGCAGGCTGTTGGGACTAGAAAGGAATCTGGGCCCGTTTGAGGTGAAGGCCCTGCTAGCCTGGTATGCGGCCGGATACGGCAACGCGTGATCAATTCGCCCCGCCGATTCCCAATTCGCCCATGCGGCGGTACAGAGAGCTGAGGGCGATTCCCAACCGGCGGGCAGCCTCCTTCTTGTCGGGCACACCCGACTCATCCGAACAAAGCGCCAGCATACGCTCCAAATGGCGTTTTTCAAAACGCCTGACAGCTTCCACCAACCCCTCCACCGCATCGGGATCCTCCTCATCTCGACGCAGATCAGGGGGAAGGTCAGCGGGCTGGACCAAGGGTCCATCCCCCAGGATGACCGCCCTTTCGAGGACATTGTCGAGTTCGCGGACGTTCCCCCGCCAACGCGCGCTGGTCAGCAGTTGCATCGCCTCCCGGCTGACGCCTGTGAAAGGTCGCCCCTGCTCTCGGGCATGGTGCGCCAGCAGATATTCCGCAAGTTCGGGAATATCGTCCCGTCTTTCCCGCAACGGGGGCATGGTCAGGCTGACGATGTTGAGGCGGTAAAAGAGGTCCTCGCGGAAACGCCCGGCCGCAACCTCGGAGGGCAAGTCTTTGTTGGTGGCCGCCAGGATGCGCGCCTCCACCTTGACTGGATCGGTGGCGCCCACTGGAAGCACCTCCTTCTCCTCGATGGCACGCAACAACTTGGCTTGGGTGGCCAAGGGCATTTCAGCAATTTCATCGAGAAAGACCGTGCCAGGCCCGGCATGGGTGAAAATGCCGGGCTGGTCCCTGTCAGCGCCGGTGAACGCCCCTTTGCGGTGGCCGAACAACTGGTTTTCAAGGAGGTCGGCGGGAATGGCGGCACAATTGATGGCAAGGAACCGACCGGGCCGGCGTCCTTCAGGGTCGCGTTTGCGTTCACCCAACTCGTGCAGGGCGCGAGCGGCCAGTTCCTTGCCCGTGCCACTTTCACCCTGAATCAGCACCGTGGAGCGACTGGGCCCCACACGGGCCAGAAGCGCCTTCAGGTTACGCATCACCGGACCGGAGCCAACCATGCCCCCCGCCCCTTCGGACCGTTCCATCTGGCGGACCTGCATGCGCAGCGCCTGGTTCTCCAGGCGGGTCGCCCGCTGCTCCAGCAGGCGACCCAGCTTGCCGAACAGCTCGTCCAGCAGCACCGGTTTCATCAGGTAGTCCTGGGCTCCCCGCTGAAACGCGGCCACCGCCGTTTCCACGGTGCCATATGCGGTCATGAGCAGCACCATCATCGATGGGTCCAGGCGAAGGAGACGCTCCAGCGTCTCAATGCCCGAAATGCCTGGAAGCTGCATGTCACACAGAACCAGCTCGAAGGTTCGCTGGCCTGCCAGTTCCACCCCTTCCTCGCCACTGCCCGCACCGACCGCCTGAAATCCCTCAGCCGCAAGGCATTCCACCAGGCTTTCACGGATCAATTTCTCGTCATCGACGACCAGAATCCGGGCGCCCCGCAATTCCTCCGGCATTTCCTTGCCATGGGCCCTGATCATCTTTTTTCCTTCCCCTGAAGATTCAAGCCGGGAGTGATTTCCTCGGAACCCCGGCGCCCCAGCGGCAGGACCACCTCGAACACCGCACCCTCGCCCGCGTCGTGGGGGTCCTTACATTCCAAGGTACCACCGTGGGCCTGAACTACCTTGCGGGAAAGGAAAAGCCCCAGGCCAGTCCCCTCTTTCTTGGTGGTCACAAACGGCTGAAACAACCGGGCGACCAGTTCCGGAGGAACGCCGGGGCCGTCATCTTTGACCTGGATTCGGACTTCCGAGGGCGAACAGGCCATCGACAGTTCGACCTGCCCTTGTGGACCGGCGGCGTCCAGCGCGTTGAGCATCAGGTTCAAAAATACCTGGGTCATCTGGCCGCGCACACAGAACACCTTGCCGCCCCCCTCCAGGGGATCGGGCAGGCGGATCCGCGAACCCGACCGCGTATGGTATTTGGCGATACCCAAGGCTTCCTGCAACAAGTCCCTTGGGTCTTCCCAGGAGCGTTCGCGGCCTCCCGGCCGGCTGAACGCGGTCAATTCCCGCAAAATGTCGCGCATGCGGGCCAGCTCTCCGGCCACCAGGTCGAGTTTCTCCATGGTGTAGGCGTCCTGGCCCCGACGCTGCAGCATCTGGACCAGGGTGGTGACCCCGGTCAGGGGATTCCCCACCTCGTGGGCGATGCCAGCGGCCAGCAGGCCGAAATTCGCCATCTTTTCCTGCTGCACCATGAGCGCCTGGGCCTCCTTGAGCTCATTGGTCCGCTGACTGATGCGGTTTTCCAGGTCGCGCTGGCTGGCCAGCAATTCCTGGTTGAGGCGCTCGAGCTCCAGGCGCGTGCCGCGCTTCCAGGAAACCAGGCCGGTACCGGCCCAGGAGGACCAGATCAGTACCACCGGTATCAGCAACCAGGACTCGCCGCCCAGGCGGCTGGTGTCGATCAGGCAGAGGGCGGCCCAACTGGCAAGGTGCAAGGCGCAGGTGATCCAAACCAGCTCGGGGCCATGGCGCAGGATGCAGCACAGGAGGGACAGCAGGTAGTAATAGCGAAAGGCACTGGACGGCCCGTCATGAAAATGAGCCAACAGGCCGATAAACAACGCCTCCATCATGGAGATGAAAAGCGGATATTCCCCCAGAAAAATCCGCTTCTGCCGGTAAAAGCCGGTGTCGAGGGCCGTGTAGACAAGGCCCACCGCCAGCAACAAATTGAGGGTGAGGGCCGATTGGCCGGGGGCGAGCGTGGTGTTGGCCAG
>DKBS01000088.1:27947-28216 GCA_002451275.1 Planctomycetaceae bacterium UBA6894
TCCGGCCCCGATGGGGCGGAAATCCAACGGGTGAGCCTCATCGTGCCGCCATCTGACACCACGCGTCCATTCGTTGCAAGTACCCTTCTCCGGCGGCATCAGCCTCCGGTGGTCGCACGCCCAATGGAGTGATAGGTGAGCCCGAAAGCCGCGGGGGACTTGGGTTCGTACAGGTTTCGCCCGTCGAAGACCACCTTGTCCCGCAGCGTTGCCGCCAGGGCCGAAAAATCGGGGGAGCGGAATTCCTGCCACTCGGTGACGATCACCAG
>DKBS01000088.1:28611-28949 GCA_002451275.1 Planctomycetaceae bacterium UBA6894
GGCGCCTCGCGGATGTCATCCGTCCGCGGCTTGAAAGCCAGGCCCCAGATAGCGAATGTTTTACCGCGGAGGTTTTCGCCGTAATGCGCCCTGATCTTTTGGAACAGCCGCAACTTTTGCGCCTCGTTGACTTCATCCACCGACTGCAGGATCCGCGACTCCATGCCCTTTTCGGCGGCCATGCTGATGACGGCGCGGATATCCTTGGGGAAACAACTCCCGCCGTAACCGGCCCCGGGAAACAGGAACTGAAACCCGATACGGATATCGTGGCCGATGCCGCGGCGGACATCGTTGATGTCCGCGTTGGTGCGCTCACAGAGGTTGGCCATCTCGTT
>DKBS01000088.1:29257-31301 GCA_002451275.1 Planctomycetaceae bacterium UBA6894
CTTTCGGGGGACATCACCAGGAAGGGGCGCTCGGTGCGCAGGAACGGGGCATAGAGTTCACGCAGAATATCCGCCGACTCCTGGTCGCGCACGCCCACCACCACCCTGTCGGGTTTGGTGCAATCCTCAATGGCGGCCCCTTCCTTGAGGAACTCCGGATTGCTGGCGGCCTTGTGGGCGACTTTTGCCCGGGAAAGGATTTCTAGCACCTTGGCATTGGTGCCCACCGGAACAGTACTTTTCACCACAACCAGCTTGGAGTCCTCGGCGGCCTTGGCAATCGCTTCCGCCACCGCGAAGACGGTGGACAAGTCAGCGGCTCCCGAATGGGACTGCGGGGTACCCACACAGATGAAAACCACCCTCGATCCACGAAGCCCCTCGGCCAAGTCTGTCGTGAAACGCAAACGCCCCTCGCGGCTGTTGCGCTCCACCAGTTCCTCCAGCCCAGGCTCGAAAATGGGAATACGGCCCTCCAACAGGCCGGTGATTTTGGCGGCATCCTTGTCGATGCAGGTGACCTCATTGCCACAATCCGCCAGGCAGGTGCCAGTGACCAATCCGACGTACCCGGTTCCCAAGATAGCAATTTTCATCTTTTTTAATCCAACGAAAAAGTAATCCGTTGATTCTTTTTAACATGCCCCATGAGAGCCCGGCATCCTTTTGAACGGGTTCACACCGTTTGGCGGCACCAGGTCAGCAAATCTGACAAGGTTTCATCCAGGCTGTAACGGGGCAACCAACCGGTGTCGGCCCTCAGCCGCGTGGTATCGGCCCTGAAAATTTCCGGCTCACCGGGACGAAGCAAGTCACCCCGTGTGGCCAGTTCCACCTTCACGCGGGCATGGCGCAACAGGTGATCCAAGGCATCCCCCATGCGCAGGGCGTGGCCCGAGCCCAGATTGTATACCGAGCCAGGAACCCCTTTTTCCAACAGCAGCCAATAGCCTTCGACAATATCGCGGACATCGGAAAGATCACGGGCAGGAGTGAGGTTGCCGGTCTCCAGCACAGGCGGCTGCAATCCCTTTTCCATGCGCGCTACCTGTCGCGCGAAACTGGCCAGGGCGAACTGGGGGTCCTGCCTGGGGCCAATATGGTTGAGGGGTCGGGCCACCAAAACCTCCAACCCCAAGCGCTCCCCTTCCTTGCGGGCCAGAAAATCCCCGGCGAGCTTGCTGGCCGCGTAAGGGCTGGCCGGCCCAAGCGAGGATTCCTCGTTGAGCAAGGCATCGCCATCGGGCGGGGCGTAGACCAACCCTGTGCCCACATGCAGCACCCTCGGTTTCAACCCGCTCTCTTCAATGGCCTGAAACAAGGCGCGGGTGACGGAGAAATTCCCCCACCACGCCGCCTCGGGCTCCCGAAAAGACCTCCCCGCGCTGGCGTACCCCGCCAGGTGGATGATGGCATCGGGGCCGAACGAACGGAGCTGGGAACAAAGGGATCCGGGCTGGTCCCAATCGATGGACACTAGGGGAACATGGCCCAGGTGGGCCAGTTCCTCCGGCCAGCGATCGCGGCGGCCAACGCCAAGCGGCCGCCAACCCTTTTGGGCCAGCAGCCGCTCCACCATCCAACCACCCACGAAACCGGTGGCCCCGGTGACCAGGACGCGCATTGAACTTCCTTCAGAAAACAGGTCTCGCTGAAAGCGCCCGGGTTATCAGCCTTCCTTCTTGACCCGTTCCAGGTCGGCATCCACCATGCGGTGGACCAATTGTTGGAAGGACAGCTTGGGCTTCCAACCCAGCTTCTTCTCCGCCTTGGTGGGATCACCCACCAGCAGATCAACTTCCGCAGGCCTCAGGAAGGCGGGATCCAGTTCCACATACTTGGTGTAGTCCAGATCGACCCGCTCGAACGCAAGGCGGACCAACTCCCGAACTTCCCAGGTTTGACCGGTGGCCACCACGAAATCATCCGGCTTGTCCTGCTGCAGCATCAGCCACATCGCCTCGACATAGTCACCGGCAAAACCCCAGTCACGACGGGCGTCAAGATTGCCTAGCTTGAGAACCTTTTGCTTGCCCAGTTTGAT
>DKBS01000088.1:31621-32111 GCA_002451275.1 Planctomycetaceae bacterium UBA6894
AGGATGCCCGAGCAGGCGAACATGTCAAAGCTTTCGCGGTAGTTGATGGTGATCCAGTGGCCGTAGACCTTTGCCACGCCATAGGGCGACCGGGGATAGAGCGGGGTGCTTTCCTTCTGGGGCACCTCCTGCACCTTGCCGAACATTTCGGAGGAACTGGCCTGGTAGAACTTGATCCCCTTGGGATCGAGCAACCGGATCGCCTCCAGGACGCGGGTAACGCCCAGAGCGGTGAACTCGCCAGTGAGCACCGGCTGGTTCCATGAGGTGGGCACGAAGGATTGTGCCGCCAGGTTATATACCTCGGTTGGCTTGGTGGTCTTGATGACATCAATGAGCGAAAGCTGATCTAGCAGATCCGCCTGGTGCAGGTGGATCTTGTCGCGCAGGTGGCTGATTCGCTCGAAATTCTCAGTGCTGGCGCGGCGCACCACGCCATGCACCGTGTACCCCTTTTCCAGGAGTAGTTCCGCCAAAAAGCTGCCGTCTT
>DKBS01000037.1:0-544 GCA_002451275.1 Planctomycetaceae bacterium UBA6894
TTATAATCCGTTACGCTCAGAGAATGCCCTTGAACCGGCTCTGTCAGTGGCGGTCCCCAATGTCCACCCGCAACCATCGCCATCACCCCCGGCTGCCGCACCGCAGGCGGGGTATTGCCAAGCAGTACAAGGATTTTCGAGCCAAGGGAAGCGGGTTGCTCGCGGCCTTTCTGGCGGTGCTGGGCCCGGGCCTTCTTGCTGGGTTGTCGGATGATGATCCCGCGGGAATCGCAACCTATTCCAAGCTGGGAGCCGATCATGGCTACCGGCTGTTGTGGATCATCCCTGTCTCCACCCTGCTCCTGGTTTATTTTCATGTGGTGGCGGTGCAGATCGGCGTCGCCAGTGGCAAGGGTTTTGTCGGTATCATTCGCGAGCGCTGGGGGCGCGGGGTTGGCTACTTGGCTGTGATCGGGTTGCTGTTCGCCAATTTCGGGACAATCTGCGCCGAATACGCGGGAATCTCCGCTGCGGCCTCGCTGGTTGGAATCCCCCCCTGGTTCAGTGCGCCGGTCGCCGGGGTGCTGATCGCACTGGTGGTGGT
>DKBS01000037.1:849-7391 GCA_002451275.1 Planctomycetaceae bacterium UBA6894
ATTCTGGACGGCATTCTCGCCGGCCCCGACTGGTCCCAGGTGGCCCGCGGTTCGGTGGTCCCCAGTTTGCCCATCAACCAGGCAGGGTGGATGGCCCTGGTTGCCACCTTGGGTACCACGCTCGCGCCGTGGGGATTGGCCTTCATCCAGTCCTATGCGGTGGACAAGAAGATTCAGGTGTCCGATCTGGGCATGGAAAAGGTGGAAGTCATCATCGGGTCGTTGCTGACCGGCGTCATCGGCATGGCCATCGCCGTGGCATGTGCCGCCACGCTGCATCCGGCCAAAATATCGGTGAACGAGGCCCATGATGTCGCCGTCTCTTTGCAGCCGCTGGCCGGAAAATTCGCCACCTTGCTGTTTGGTGCCGGTTTGCTGGGGGCTTCACTCCTGGCGGCCGCGGTGGTTCCCCTTGCCACTTCCTATTCCATCGCCGAGGGTATCGGAGCTCCCGCCTCACTCCATCTCGATTCCAACCATTTCCACCTTTTTTACGCTGTTTTCATCGGCCTCACGGTGGCCGCCGTCAGCGTGGTTTCCCTTCCGGGCCTTCCCCTCATTCCGCTCATGTACACCAGCCAGGTGGTCAATGCGGTCTTGCTGCCCCTGCATGTGATCGCCCTGCTACTCCTTGCCGGTAACCGTCAGGTGATGGGGGAGCACTTCCCGGGCAATAAGGCCTTGGCCTTCGGTTGGCTCTTCCTTTTCCTGATTGTCGCCTGTGTCCTTGCGCTGGTGGTTTGCTGGCTAGCGGAACCGGTTTCGGTTCCATAGCCTTCCGAACACCCCTAGCCGGGCAGGTACCCCTTGAACCGGATCAGGGGCTCCCCGTTGTTTTGGTAGGCAGGGGGCAGGGGTGAGAGCCAATCGCGGATGGCATCCTTCAACGCATAGGCGAAGAAGTGGTTGCCCCGGGGCGTGTAATGGCCGATGTAGTAGCGGTCCACATATTCCTTGGCTGACAGCTTGAAAGTGTCGAACTCCGCCACATGGGCAGGCAGGCTGTCCACCAGCGGAATGCCACGGGCTTTCAGGTGATCCTTGAAATATCGGGGATGCCAATCGACATGGTCCGGGTCGCCGGGCTTGGTGCGGTTGCACGCGTGCCAGACCGACCCCACCGGGTAGCTGAGAAGCACCATCAACTGCTTGCCTTTGGCTATGCAGAAGGCGTGCAAGCGGTCCATGATCTCCATGCCCACCTTCACGGCATAGGCGTGGAGGATGGCGGTCGCGCCCGCCTTGATCGTTTCGGGTTTGGAAACATCGGGCGCCTTCGCGCCGCACTTGGCAGCGGTCGCCTCGAGCGCACTCCCATCCAGCACCGCCCCGGTGCGTTGGGCGAAGAGCAGGTGTGCGATTTCATCCTCCCGGAACGACTGGACGAGAAAATCCAAATCGCAAAGTTGGTACAGCGATGATTCGGTGGGGCAAAGGCTGGGCTTTTCCACCATCTTGCCCTGGGCATCCAGGCGGGCGTGCACCCAGGGGTTGGCGTGGAACATGGTGCCGGCCATCGATTGCAGCACATTGTCCGGGAAGGCCAGCCAGCGCCAGGCGTACACGCTGCGCAGGTGGTCATCCCCCCAGATGTTGAAAAGGATGTTCTTGGCTCCGAGGTCGGTGGCCTCGGTCCGCAGCAGGCGCTTATAGGCCTGGTACACGCCGAATCCGCCGATACCGAAATTCCGCACGGGTTCGCAGAAGTGGGCGGCGAGGATCTCCTGCCAGGTCTCGCCATCGCTGACCTGGTGTCCCTGTGTGAAGCTGTCACCGTAAGTGTTGATCCGGCAGGGTAGGTCCGGGAAGTTCACCTGCTGGCGCTGGCCGGTGGGTTGGTAGCGTGCCAGTGTGTGGCACCCGTCAACCCCATCACGGACAAACGAGTTCCGCAACAGATAGCCCAGTTCCGGATCAAATTTGGCCCAGACCTGGGCTTTGGGATCCAGAAACCGGTCCAGGGTTTCCCGCTGCAGGCCCTGCGGCCGCAAGAAGGTCCGCAGGGCCTCGTCCGCGGAACCGTTCCGGGCCAGGGCCGCCGAGGCCGAGGCGATGGCCGGCAGGGTGGCGAGGAATTCACGGCGAGTGGGGAACATCGGCGGTTTCTCCAGTGGATGGTTTGCCCAGAAGGCGCTGCAGGGTGTGTTGCCGGTTCAGTTCCATCGCCTGCTCCGCCGCGTCCGGGTCCCGCCGGCAGAGGGCATCGACAATGGCGGCGTGTAGGTGCTGGCTGGTGGCGGAATCACGCGGGGAGGCTGTGGTGGAATCCATCGAGGCCCGGAGGAATTCCAGCAGCGATTCCAGCAGTGCGGTCATCAACCGGTTGCCGCCAATGGCCATCAGGCGCAGGTGGAAGGCCTGGTCCCGCAGCAGGCTTTCTTCCCGGGGGATGCCGGGCTCATCGATCGCCAGGGCCAGGGCCTTCAATTCGGCCAGTTCCTCGTCGGTGGCCTTCAGGGCGGCGTTTCGGGCGGCGTGGCCCTCCAGCACCCGGCGAAACTCGGTGAACTCAACCAGGTCCCCCGTCGAGATGGCCAGGGAGGACCGGAGCAACAACGCGCAGGACCGGATGGTGTCGGCCCCGCCCACAAACATGCCACTCCCGCGGCGAACTTCCACCAGGCCCAGCGAAACCAGCCGGCCCACCGCTTCCCGAAGGGCGTTGCGGCTGACCGCCATGGATTTGGCCAACTCCGCCTCGGTGGGAAGCCGGTCGCCTGCCCGCAGTCCCTTGGCCCGAATGAACCGGGTGAGGGATTGGACCACTTCATCCACCAGCGAAGGCCGAAGCGGGAGGCTGGGACTTTCCGGAATCATGCCAAAGGACTCAAAAAGTTATTTGTAGGACATCCTACAAGTTGTTCGGGGTAAAAAATAGCCCCAGATTGCCACACCCCGCCTTTTGGTGAGCCAAAAGGCGGGATGGTGCGTAGAGGAACACAGAACTCCCGCGCAGTGGCCTGCCCCCGGCCAACCAATCCTTCCGAAAAGTTGCCGGTGGTAGGGACACTCCGGGTTGCGCTGCTTGGGTGGGCTGGTGAATATACTTCGCTAGGAATTTGAACCCAGCCCCTTGCCGCCCTGGATTTGCCCGGGGTGGGGGTGAGTTGGTTGCTGTTCGGCACAGCCGGGGGATGGATGATGCGCTTGCGCCAAAGTTGGTGGGTGGCGTCGCTGGTGGCGATGGTGGCGGGTGGATGGCTACCGGTCCGTGCCGAGGAGGTGGAGCAGGCTCCACCCACCGGGCGCACTCTGGTGCTGGTGGCCGGCGCCGGTTCCTTCAAGGATCCGGCCATCAAGGCTCGCCCCGGCGCCGAGAAGGATGCCAAGGCCCTGTACAGCCTGCTGACCGATGGCAAGCACCTGAAGGTGGCACCCGAGGACGCCAAGCTGCTCCTAGGGGCCGAGCAGGCCACCCGCGAAGCCTTTCTGAACGGCATGAATTGGCTGGCCAAGGAGGCCAAGCCCGGTGACACCGTCATTCTCGGCCTGTTCGGGCAAGGCGGCCCGCAAACAGATGGCGGCGACCGCCGTTGCTACTTCCTTGCCGACAGCCAGTTTGCCACCCGCGATCGCAGTGCCGTGGGTGAATCGGAAATTGCCGACGCGCTGAAGAACCTGAAAAGCCAGCGGGTTGCCACATTCCTGGATGTGAATTTCAAGGGCTACACCGCACCCGGCAAGGGCATTGCCGAACCTACCCTGGGCCAGACCCCCTACCGTGAATTTCTCGGCGACGACGGCACGGAGGAGCACGCTCCCCTGACCGGCCATGTGGTTTTCCTGGCCACCAACGGCCTGCAGCCCTCGCTCACCCTCCCCGAGGGAGAGGGGATCTTCACCAAGGTGGTGACCGACGGTCTGGCCGGCAAGGCGGACAACGAGGGTGGCGAACCCGACGGCCGCGTGACCGTGGACGAACTCACCGAATACATCGACAAGCAACTGCCCGAACTGGCCCGCCAGGTGGGCAAGACCAAGGAAGAGAAACAGCAGTTCCCCTTCGTGCTGGGTGGCCGGGCCAACCACTACCAACTGACCCGCAATCCCGAGGCGGCCGAGAAAGCCGCCGCCGAGTCTGCCGCGTTCGAGGCGCTGGTGAAGGCCGGCAAGATTCCCGCCCAGTTTGAGGCAGAGGGGCGTAACCTGCTGGCGGCCATGCCCAAGCTGGAAGTACAGCGTTCCCTGCGCAAGCAGTACCAGGCCCTTGCCAAGGGCGGTGAGCTTGCGGGGTTCGAGGCCAAGCGCAACGAGCTGCTGGCCAGCGCCAAACTCTCCCCCGAGGCCGCCGCCGATTTCGCCAAGACCGTGAAGAAGGCGATCGACCTGCTCCAGCGCGAGTATGTCAAGGAGATCAAGCCGGGCCAGATGGCCGCCTGGGCCATCCAGGGGCTGTACCGCCGCGTGGAGGAGAAGGTTCCGGCGGACATCGCCGCCCAGCTTGAGAAGCCCGAAACCGTCACCGGCGACGCCATCAGCAAGCTGCTCAGCGAGGCCCGCATGAAGCTGGGCCGCCGCGAGGACTTGGATAAGGGCAAGGATGTGGACATCACGCTGCAGCGCATGATGGTCAACATGGACCCCTACACCACCTACATCGACGCCGAGACCAAGGCGACGCTCGACAAGGAGATCCAGGGCAACTTCACCGGCATCGGCGTGCAGATCCGCAAGGACAGCGTCACCGACATGCTGCTGGTCGTCACGCCCATCAAGGACAGCCCCGCCTTCAAGGCCGGCATCCAGGCTGGCGAGATCATCACCAAAATTATCCTGGATGTGGATAACAAGGGCAACAAGCTCGACAAGCCCGAGGTCGTCTCGACCAAGGGGCTGGCCACCAACGACGCGGTCAAGAAGATCCTGGGCAAGCCCGGCACGCCCGTGACCATCTGCATCCAGCGCGAGGGCGAGCCGAAGGAGCGCGAGATCAAGCTGATCCGCAACCGGATCGAGGTGGAGAGCGTGCTGGGTTACAGCCGCAAGCCGGACGCCACCTGGAACTGGTTTGTCGATCCCAAGAGCAAGATCGGCTATATCCGCCTGACCAGCTTCGCCCGCAATTCGGCCCGCGACATGGCGCGGGCCCTCGACGAGATGCGCAAGCAGGGGATGAAGGGCCTGGTCTTCGACCTGCGCTTCAATCCCGGCGGCCTGCTCGACAGCGCGGTGCTCATCTCCGACATGTTTATCGACGACGGCCTGATCGTCAGCATCCGTCCCCGCGGTCGCCAGGAGACCCAGTTCTCCGGTTCCGCCGAGAACAGCCTCAGCGACTTTCCCATGGTGGTGATGGTCAATGGCGGCAGCGCTTCGGGCAGCGAGATCGTCTCGGCCGCGCTGCAGGACCACCACCGCGCCTGGGTGATCGGCGAGCGCAGCTTCGGCAAGGGCAGCGTGCAGAACATCCGTGAATTCGGCGACGGCGAGATCAAGCTAACCACCGCCACCTTCTGGCGGCCCAGTGGCAAGAACCTGAACAAGTCCAGCACCGGCGGCAAGGATGAGGACACCTGGGGCGTGAAGCCCGACCAGGATGTGAAGCTCACCCGCAAGGAGCGGGACGACCTGTTCGAGGCCCTGCGTGATTCCGAGGTGATCCAGGGGGCCGGCGGCAAAAAGAAGACCGACGACGACAAGCCCCCGTTTGTGGATACCCAGCTCCAAGCGGCGCTGACCTACCTGCGCGGCCAGTTGCGCGTCAGCCAGCGCTGAAACACAACCGGCCGCTTGTCAAGCGGTCACAGGTTGGGAAAACCGTGACGGTCAGGTAAACAGTTCCAGCCCTGACGACCTTAGGCCCCGCCTTTCTGGCGGGGCTTTTGTTTTTTACTCAAGTTTGTTTGCCAGTTGGCCGGGAGGGGGCAAGTGTTAGGCGCGTCTGATTGTAGTTGTGGCGCCCGCTGCGCCGCGTGTCGCCGGGAAATTTCGCACCATGGCAAGTTTTTCCCTCAAGTTACCGGCTCAGGCTGCCGTAGTTGCAGCCTCCAGCCTCACCCTGACGGGGTGCATGAGCATGGGCGGCAATTCCTCCGCCAAAGCGCCGGCACCCGTCAGCAACCCTTGCGGAACAACCACCTGCTCCGCGCCTGAGCCGGCTCCCAAAAAGGGGTTCCTCGGCTTGTGCAGTCACGACAAGAACCGTGAGGGCCTGCTGGCCCGTCTGACCGGCCACAACAAGGAACAGGCCAACAATTCGCCCGTTCCGCTGGCACCGGGCGAGTTCATCGTGTCGTACAACCAGGGCCCGCCCCCGATGTACGCCGCGCCATCCTACCCGGCACCGGCCTACGCGGCGCCCGCATGCTCCACCCCGGTGTGCTCCACGCCGGTCAGCGCCTGCATGCCCGAACCCTGCTCGGCGAACAGCTCGCTCATGCCGTCCATTTCCAGCATCATGCCGGCTCCCAGCGCGCCCTGCGCGGCTCCGCCCACTAGCGGGACCATTGTGCCCAACGCGGTGCTGCCCCCGGCTCCTGTGACCGGCCAGCCGCCGCTTGCCCCGTCCACGGTGGCGCCGCCATCGGGCGCGCCCGGCATGG
>DKBS01000125.1 GCA_002451275.1 Planctomycetaceae bacterium UBA6894
CAGGAGGCGATCCACACCTGCGAGGTTCCCGGCCTGCACCTGATGCCGTGCGGCCCGCGCCCCGCCAATCCGTCCGAGCTGCTCACCACCCCGCGATTCCAAGAGGTGATTGAAGAGCTGCGCAAGATGTACGACATCGTCATGGTGGACACGCCGCCCATCCTGGCGGTGAGCGACCCGAGTATCGTTGCGCCCCGCGTGGATGGTGTGCTGATGGTGATGCGCGTCACCCGCAACGGCCGGCCAGCCGCCGAACAGGCCGCCGAGGTCCTTGGCACCCTGGGTGCCAAGGTGCTGGGGGTGGTGGTCAATGGCTATGACCCGCGCGAGGCCAGCAAGTACGGCTACGGATACGGTTATGGCTACAAGTACAGCTATGGTTACAAGTACGGGTACAAATACGGCTACAAGTACGGCTACAACTACACCGACTACGAGTCGTACACCGACGACGAGGATGAAGAGAACGAGGAGGCTCAGGCCGAGGAGAAGCGTCGCCAGAAGGGGCCTTCCATGGCTTCGCGTGTGATTCCCAGCATCGCTCCCCGTATCCAAACCAGGCGGCTGCCTCCAAGCCCCGGGGCTGGCAGCCCGCTTCCAGGCAACGGGCCGGAATCCCCGCCCCATTCCTGATCCAACAAACAAGCGAGCGGGGCCGGGATGAAACCCGGCCCCGCCGCTTTGTTGCCTGTGGGATCCGCTCAGGCGTTAGGGAGGCCCGAAGCCGTCCAGCGAGGCGGTGCCGATCAGGTCGTTTTGCCGCAGGATGGTCGAGAAGAAGTTGTAGCGGAACTTGTAGTTGAAGTAGTTGACCATGGCTTCGGCTGGGGTCCACTGCATCACCATCAGGTCGCCGGGTAGAAGACGGATCCGTTCGCGGGGATCACGCATCGCTCTGACCACATCCACTCGGATGTTGAGTTGCCGATCGTTCTCCAGCTTGCGAAGGATGGTTACGAAGGTGGGGTTGGGGTTGCCCAAGCCACCGCCCGAGGCGAAGTTGCCGCCGAAGGCCGTCTGGCTGAAGGCGCCGTTCAAGAGTGGGCCGCGCACCATCGAGACCGCCTCGATCACATCCAGGTCCGAGTCGCGGGGCAGGGGATACTGGCCCACGCCGATCAGGCCGGCGGTGTAGAAGTACTCCGTCTTGCGGCTTTCCACATAGACGATATCGCCGTCCTTGAGCAGGATGTCCTCCTCCTCGAAGGGCCAGGGTTCGCCGGCTTTCAGCTTGAGGGGAACCCGCATGAAGCTTTTGTTGGCAGTGGCGGGTGAGCCCAGGTCGGTGGGGTTGGTGTTGCGCTGGATGATCACCTCGGCTTTGCCACCCTCGCCGGGCAGGCCACCGGTGCGGCTGAGGGCGTTCAGCAGGTCGTTTTCCCCGGCTGGAAGCAACAGGGCATAGCCGTTGGCCGACTTGGCATTGGTGTTGTTGACCACCACCGAACCGAAGGCGGCGGCGGGGTTGGCGGTGCCGCTGGGCATTTGGCCCGAGTCTTCCCGCATCACCAGAATTTGGTAGGTGCGGGGCTGCATAAGGGTTGCCACCATGCGGAACTTGTCTGGCTGGATGATCTGTTTCTTGACGGTGTAGGCCTCCTTGATGAGGTCCTGCACCTCGCGGAGCGTCTTGCCCTTCACCTCGATGGGATCGATGTTGGGCAGGATGATCACGCCCCCTTCCTGCACCGGAATGGGGAAGCCGATTGCTGGGGGAAGTCCCTGCTGCTCCGGCATGCGGAACGGCAGCGCCTGGCCCTGCTCGCCCAGGATCTTGTCGATGTACAGGCCGAGGATGTCGCCCTGGTCGAGTGTGTAATTCTTGTTCGGTTTCTGACGCAGCAGGTCGAGCGGAATGGGCTTGTACGCGTCGCGGGGTGTGCCCAGGTATTCCTCGGGAACCCGCCGTGCCGGCACGCCGTCAATGGCCGGGTTGGTGAGCTGGGCGCAACCGGTAACCATGGAGATCCAGGCGACCCATGCGATGGCCAGCATCTGGAATCGATTTCCCAGCCATCGAGTCATGGTGCGGATGCCGGATTGGGAGTCGGGACGGTTCATCGGTCACCTCCTGGCAAGGTCGCAGGAGGCGGAGGCAACTCGGCGGACGGGGGGCTGGGCCGCGGAGTGGGAAGCAGGGGCAGGTTCGGGTCGTCGGGGCTGGTACTGGCCGAGCTGGTGGGTTTGGAATATTTGGGATGGTGATCTGTGGTGAACTTGGTGTCGGGCACGAACAGCGGGACCTCGTACTGCCGCCGCAATCCGGATGCCTGGGCGATCTCCGCGCCCTGGCGGAAGCCGTTGAACCAATCCAGGGTGGCCATGTTGCCACGGGGATTCAGGTGTTTGGCCAGCCAGTATTTGCGCGGGGCCTGGGTGGGTGGATCCACGGTCCCACCCGCGTCGAGTTGGTCCACATACCCGTCGATGAAACCGTCCTTGAAGGCGTGGGAGTGATTTCTTCCGTCCCGGCAGCCGCTCTCGAATTCCCGCCAGGCAGCCTTGGCCAGATAATGGAATTCTTTTTCCAGGTAATGCTCGTCGGCGACCAAAAGGGGTTCATTGATCAGGGTTCTTTTGGTGGTGGAGGCTATGGAGCATCCGGTCACAGGCACCAATGTGCCTGCCAGGAAGGCTGCAAGCCTCAGTTGTTGGCGGTAGGTGGCCATTCGCCTGGATACCCTTGAACCTGGGACGTTGAGGAGGCGAACGGACAGGCCGGCAAAAGGCATGCTCTCACCCTCCTTCTTCTGTTCGGCAGTAAGATGGGTAGATATTGACGAAATAAAGGATTATTTGCGGCGCATCGGATTTTCCGGTTCCCCGGAGGTTTGGGAAATGGTCCTGATGAATCTGGTGGTGGTTTCCAGCCTGGTCTTGGCACAAAATGGTGCCGTTTCAGGCAATGGAGGACCCCTGGCTGAAACTGTTCTGAGAAATCCGGACCGGGTCATTCAGGCTACTGTGGCCCTGCACATAGGTTTGGCAAATGAGGGGAGTGGGGTTGTTGTGGGAAAGAAGGGGGAAAAATGGCTGGCGCTTTCCGCCTACCACCTTTTCCAGGGGAAAGGGAAAGAAGCCCATGCCACTTTTTTCTCCGCCGGAAACCCGCCCAAAGGTGAAAAAGAATTGATGGAGGTTGAAATCGTTGATAGTTGGCCAGATATCGATTTAGTGCTTCTGAGCATTGAGGCACCCAGGCTTCCTATCTCGCTGCTCCAGCTGGCAGTGGCGCGTAGTTTGCCTAGCAAAATCCGTGGCTCCACCCACACCAGTGGTTGTGACAAGGGATTTCCCAGCATCCGATCGGAGCAATTAGTCGCAAAGGTTTTAACCACCAAGAGTTCCGGCGATATCGAGGCCTTTTATTGGGAGATGTTCGATGCGAGCATTCCGGGGCGCTCGGGGGGGCCATTGGTGGATTGCGAAGGGCGAATCCTGGGGATTTGCAGTGGTACGGACCGAAAAGGGAAGGGGATGTATGTTCATATCGATGAAATTCGGGCTGCGTTGAAGCGAAAAGGGCATTTTGAATTGCTCGGGAAGCGCTAATTTCGCGAATCCGACAGCTTTTCCCTCGAGTTTGAACAGG
>DKBS01000215.1 GCA_002451275.1 Planctomycetaceae bacterium UBA6894
GCTGGTGTTGGCCATGTGGACGAGGTCGGGATCTCCTACGGCCAGATCAACTTCAGCTACACCCAGCAGACCGCCCAGGGCGGTGCCGGTTCCAACTATGTGGGAACTTGGAATATCACCAACAACGCCTCTTCCTGATCCCGGAATTCCCCGGGAGCGTGAATCCGGGCACCACCAGTGCCCCGCGACAATCCCGGGCCTTCGGTGGCCCGGGATTTTTTTGCCCCATGTGCCTGCATTGGTCCTTGCCAAGGAGTCGGGAAAATGGCGGATGCCCAAGAACTGTACCGCGACGGAAAATTGGCCGATTGCATCGCCGAGCAAACTGCCGTGGTCCGCTCCAAACCGACGGACCACCCGGCACGGTTGTTCCTTTTCGAAATGCTGAGCTTTGCCGGCGAGTGGGAGAAGGCCGGCAAACAGATCGATGCCCTGACGGTTGACGATCCGGACCTGCAACTGGCCGCAATCGACTACCGCAATTGCGTCCGCTCCGAGCAGGAACGGGCCAAGGTGCTAGCCGGTCAGTCCGAACCGCTTTTCTTCGGCGATACCGCGGGGCAATGCCAAACCCGCCTTCAGGCTTTCAAGGCGCTCGGCTCAGGTGAGCACGCCGAGTTCGCGCGATTGCTGGAGGAGGCGAACAGTACCGGGGAAAATCTGCAAGGGCAGGTGAATGGCAAGCCGTTCAGCCTGTGGCGTGACGCCGACGATCTGTTCGCCGGTGTCCTGGAGGTATTTGCCAAGGGACGTTATTATTGGGTCCCGTTCAGGAACATCACCAACATTTCGACCAATCCCCCTCGGTACCCCCGCGATATCCTTTGGCTACCCGCGAACCTGTCCATGGATGACGGATCCGCGGGGGCTGTTTTCCTGCCGGCGCTTTATGCGGGTAGCTCAGGGCATGGTTTGGAAACCGTCCGTCTTGGACGTGAAAGGGACTGGATGCCCGCCCATCAGGACCAGCCGGGTATCCTGCGCGGGTTTGGCCCCCGGGTTTTCCTGGCAGGTGAGGGGGAGGAAAATCTTTCCGATGTTCGCGAACTCTCCTTCGGCAACTGACAAATCGCAGTTATGGCTTAGGGGTTAACACTTGATGGATAGCGGCGATCTGCGCAAGGTCGGGATGATGCCATCGGTCCTCGACCGAATCATCGATCCCTCCTCTTTGGGGACCCCGGCCCGACCGGGATTTTCTGTGGAGGATCTGGTGGCTTCCGTGCGCAGGGATGTGGAAGATCTGCTGAATACCCGGCAGAACCAGGACCGGGCCATCGATGAATTTCCGCAGCTAGCCGGTTCAGTCTACCGTTTCGGCCTGCCCGAGATGGTCAGCATGCGTGCCTCCTCGCCGGAAGACCGCCAGAAGATCGGCCGAGTCCTGGAAAAGGTCATAGGCCAATACGAACCCCGGCTTTCCAACATCAAAGCGGTTTTGGTCGGGGACACGAAGGACACCAAGCACGGCACCGTCAATTTCCGCATCGAGGGGAGGCTCCGACTTGATCCGGCCCCTGAGGTGGTGTTTGAAACCCTGCTGGAATTCGCCTCGGGCCAGTCCCGTATCGAGGAGACCAGCCTGAAATGAGCCGCGAGCTCTATCCCTTTTATGAGAGGGAACTGTCATTCCTGCGGCAAATGTCGCAAGAATTCGCCGCCAGGTATCCCTCCACCGCCGGCCGCCTCCTGCTCGAGGCGAACCGCAGCGCCGACCCGCATGTGGAGCGCCTGCTTGAGGGCGCTGCCCTGATCGCCGCCCGTATCCAGCACCGCCTCGACGATGAGTTTCCGGAACTCACGGACGGTATCCTGCACCAGCTTTACCCCCACTTCCTTTCCCCCGTGCCCTCAATCGCCATCCTGCAACTCGACCACGACCACACCCGTTCCGCCTCCTCGGGAGTGTTCCGGCTCCCGAGGGGCACCATGTTGCGCACCCAGCCGGTTGATGGCCTGGCCTGCCGGTTCCGGACCTGCTTTGACTTGGACCTTTGCCCGCTCAAGATCACAGAAGCCCAGTGTCTCGTGCCGCCGTTCGTCCAGTCGCTCAATGCGCCCCGGGGTACCGGAGCTGCCATCCGCATTCGGATAGAATCCACGGGGAATCAGAGATTGCGCGGACTGCCGCTGGACTCCCTGAGGCTTTTCATCAACTCCGACAGCCAGCTTGCACCCCTGCTGTACGAGGCAATCCTCAACGATGCGTTCGCTTTCGCCGTGTCTCCGGCCGGGGGTTCGAAGCCGGCGCCTGTAGCATGGGCCGGGCGACCTCCTGTTTCCCCAGCAGGCCTCGCTCCCCACGAGGCGATCTTGCCCTACCCCGTATCCAGCCCATCCGGGTACCGATTGCTCAGCGAGTTCTTCGCCTGCCCGGCCAAGTTCCACTTCTTTCACCTCGAAAGATTCCAGGAGTGGTCCGCCCTGGTAACGGCTGACCGCGGCCTTGATCTGTACTTTTTCCTTTCGAAATCATCGACCATGCTCGAGCAGGGCGTGGATGCCGGTACCTTCCGCCTTGGTTGCACACCGGTGGTCAACCTTTTCCCCCGCACGGCCGAACCGATTGTCGTGGACCGGACCCGTTCCCAGTACAGGATCGTTCCGGATGTCACCCACCCCGACGGCATGGAGGTCTGGTCGGTGGATTCGGTGGAAGGAACGGCAGGAACCCGTGAAACCGCCAAGGTTTACGAGCCATTCTATTCGTTCAGGCGCGGCGCGAGCGAAACCTCGCGCCGCGCGCTCTGGCATATCGCGCGGATGCCGGCATCCCGGGCCAACGACCCGGGCACCGATGTTTTCCTCCGTCTTGTCGACCTGGATTTCCGCGAATCGGTGGCGGACGACAAGGTGCTGGTCGTCAAGACCCTCTGCACCAATCGCCAGTTGCCCGAACACCTGCAGAAACTGGGTGAAAGGATCCGGTTCGACCTGGAAGCGGCCGCCCCCGTCTCCCGCATCACGGTTCTCCGCCCACCCTCCCTACCCCTGCGCCGCGCCCTTCGTCGCGATGCATACTGGCGTCTGGTCTCCCAACTCAACCTGAACCAGCTTCCCTTGGGTGAGACGGAAAGGGGGGCCGAGGCGCTGCGTGAAATCCTCAGTCTTTACGATCCGACACGGCAGGCCCATGGTGCCTCCGAGGGTGCGGCCACCAACCGACTGGCATGCGAGGGACTGGTCGGGTTCTCCGCCAAGCCGTCCACCGCCAGGCTTTCGCGTGCCCTGGGCGGGACGATCGTGCGCGGCATGGATTTGGAACTGGTCCTTGACCGGGAGAAATTCAGCGGTATCGGTTCCTTCCTGTTTGCCACGGTGCTCGAGCGATTTCTGCCCCTATACGCTTCGGTGAACAGTTTCACCCGGTTGACGCTGCGGGAAAACCGCGCCGATCTGCCTGTCAAGACCTGGCCCCCCCGGGTCGGGGAGATCGCACTGCTGTGAACGGCCAAAAGGTCCAAACCGGTTCGATCGCCCAGGCAAACCGGGAATGGCTTCCCAGGGTACGTCCGGATTGCGAGGCAGCCAGCCTGCTGACCAGGCTGCGCCTATCTCCCTGGGACTTTGATTTCTTCCAGGCCGTGCACCTGCTGGGACGGTTTCAGGAAGATGTTGTCGAGCCCGGGCTTGGGGGTCCGCTGGCGCGGGAGTCGGTCCGTTTCACCTCCCGAAACACCCTCACCTTCCCGGCCAGCCAGATCCAGCAGATCCGGGAACCCGGCAAACCCCTGCCCGCGGACAGGCCTGAATGGCCAGGATTGCCCTCGCCGGAGATGGAGGTGAACTTCATCGGCCTGCAGGGACCAAGCGGTGTCCTGCCAAACCACTACACTCTCCTGATCCTGGATTTGGAACGGCAGAAGGACAACCCGGAGCGCGACTCCTTCAAGTCCTGGCTGAATCTCTTCAACCACCGCCTGACCTCCCTTTTCTACAGGACTTCCACGAAGTATCGCCCGTCCTCGCTGATGGTTTCCGGGATCAATGTCAGGCCTGGTGGCTTCGATCCCTTTACCGAGGCGAACCTTGCCCTGATCGGCTTTGGCCAACTTCCGCTCCGGGGCAGGATCGGCCGCCTTCCTGACCACCTGACGAACGACCTGTCCGAGGAGGCGGTCGGTGAACTGGACGCGCAGCGGGCGGGGTCGGCTCCCTTTTACCGGTTCGATGATCGATTCCTGATCCTGCACGGGGGAGGGCTGGCGCGCCAAGTCCGCACCGCCGAGTCGCTCCGGGCGCTGCTGGAGGATTATCTCGGGACACCGGTCGAAATCGAGCAGTTTGCGCCCCGGGTTCTGCGCCTGCCTGCCGAAACACAAACACGGCTGTCCAGCCCCATCCCCGGGGAACCAGAGAATCCGTCCGTTTTCCTGGGCCAGGGGGCCCTTTGTGGCCAATCTGTTGTCGATGCCCAAAACCATTTCCGCATCCGCATCGGCCCGGTCTGCGGGCCTCTTTTCAACCAGTTCCTGTCAGCGGCAAGGCATCGCGGCGAATCTGTCCCCTCCCCGCTGCTGAGGACGCTGGTCGACCTGGTGCGATTGCACGCGCGTGGCGGTTTCGATTTCGAGTTGCTGGTTCTGGTGCCCGGGGCGGTCGTTCCCGACCCGGTCCTGGAGGCAGGCCCCCGCGCGCCGGTCTTGGGGCAATCCGTCTGGCTGTGCCGGGAAAAACCTCCCGGCGTCCTTGCCGACCTCTCCTTCAGCAGCGTCCACGCCGCTTGAAAATTTGGCGCTTTTTTCTGATAGATTGTTTTCAAGGGAAACAGGAGACAAACGATGGCAGGAAACAACCTGAGAGCTCTGACCGACAAACTCAACGAGACCTGTCTCAAGTCGTTGGAAGGGGCCGCGGGGCTCTGCCTCTCCAAGACCAACTTCAATGTGGAGATGGAGCACTGGCTGCTGAAGCTGCTGGATGTCGCCGACTCCGACCTGAGCGTCATCTTGCGCCATTACGATATCGACAAGGGCCGGGTCCGGGGGGAGCTCACCCGGGCGATGGAAGGATTCAAGACGGGGAACGGAAGGGCCCCGCAGCTCTCACCCGACATCGCCGAGATGATCCGCCAATCCTGGCTGCTGGCGACCATCGACATGGGGGCCGGGCGGATTCGCAGCGGCCACCTGCTGGCCGCGCTGCTGTCGGACCGCGACCTGTCCCTGCGCATCCGCAACAACAGTCCCGAACTGAACAAGATCTCCTCGGAGAAACTGGCCGCCGACCTGGCCACCCTGCTGGCCCACAGCAAGGAGGACCCGGGTACCCCGGCGTCGGTCGCCTCCGGTTCGTCTGCCACCGCTGCTGGACCGGATGGCAAGCCGGTGGCGGGCTCCTCCAAGACCCCTAGCCTGGACCAGTTCACTCAGGACCTTACCGCGCGGGCGCGTGAAGGAAAGATCGACCCCGTGATCGGACGCGATTTCGAGATCCGCCAGGTCATCGACATCCTCACCCGCCGTCGCCAGAACAACCCGATCCTCGCGGGCGAGGCCGGCGTAGGCAAAACGGCGGTGGTGGAAGGGTTCGCCCTGCGCATCGCGGCGGGTGACGTGCCTGAGCCGCTGCGCGGTGTCAGCCTGCGCAGCCTCGACCTGGGCCTGCTGCAAGCAGGTGCTGGCGTGAAGGGAGAGTTCGAGAACCGACTCAAGTCGGTGATTCAGGAAGTCCAGGGATCGGCCACGCCGATCATCCTGTTCATCGACGAGGCGCATACCCTCATCGGGGCTGGGGGTGCGGCGGGAGCCGGTGACGCAGCCAACCTGCTGAAGCCCGCGCTGGCGCGAGGCGAGCTCCGCACCGTGGCTGCCACCACCTTTGACGAATACAAGAAATCCTTCGAGGACGACCCCGCCCTCAAGCGGCGCTTCCAATTGGTCAAAGTGGAGGAACCGGATCGCGACAAGGCGATCGCCATGCTGCGGGGCGTTGTCCCGTCCCTGGAAACCCACCACAAGGTGCGGATTCTGGATGACGCTGTGGTGGAGGCCGTTCGCCTCTCGCAGCGCTACATCCCCGACAGGCAGTTGCCAGACAAGGGTATCAGCCTGCTGGACACCGCCTGCGCCCGGGTGGCTCTCAGCCAGTCCACCACCCCGGCGGCCCTCGAGGATTCCCGCCGCGAGGTGGACAAACTGAAAGTGGCAAAGGAATCCCTCGTGCGCGAGGAGAATCTCGGCATCATCCACAAGGCCCAGCTTGCGGAAATCGAGGACAGGCTGGCCAAGGAACTCAAGCGGGGCGAGGAACTGGCCGCCCAGTGGGAAAAAGAAAAAGTGCTGGCTGGCAAGGTGGAGAAGCTCGCGGGTGAGTTGGTGCAGGCCGCCGATCCCAAGGCGAAGGCTAATCCGGCGGCTGCCGGAGTCACGGGCCAGTCGCTCGACCCCGCCAAGGCGCGCGCCGACCTGCAGGCGCTTTCCGCGGACCTTCACCAGGTGCAGGGTGAAACCCCGTTGGTGCACCCCTTTGTGGACAACTCGGTGGTCGCGGACGTGATCTCCGGGTGGACCGGCATCCCCTTGGGCAAGATGGTGCGCAACGAGGTGGAGAATGTTCTCCATCTGGCCGAGACACTCAAGAAGCGTGTTGTCGGCCAGGACCATGCGATGGAAATCCTGGCCGAGCGTATCCAGACCAATCGCGCCGGACTCAGCGACCCGCGTCTGCCCATCGGCGTGTTCATGCTGGTGGGGCCATCCGGCACCGGGAAAACCGAGACGGCTCTGGCGCTGGCGGAACTGATGTTCGGGGGCGAAAACAGCATCACCGTCATCAACATGTCTGAATACAAGTCAGACATGATGGTCTCGCGCCTGACCGGTCCAGCCCCCGGCCTGGTCGGCTACGGCAAGGGTGGCGTGCTCACCGAGGCCGTGCGGCGCAAGCCCTCCAGCCTGGTGTTGCTGGATGAGATCGAGAAGGCCAACCCCGCCGTGCACGACCTGTTCTTCCAGGTCTTCGACAAGGGCAGCCTGACGGACGAGAAGGGCCTTGAGACCGACTTCAAGAACACCATCATCCTGCTGACCAGCAACGCCGGCACCGACCTGATCCTGAAACTTTGCGCCGACCCGGACACCCGCCCCGACTCCAATGCGCTGCGGGACGCGATCCGCCCGGAACTTCTGAAGTCCTTCAAGGACGCATTCCTGGGCCGTATCACCGTGGTGCCCTACTTCCCGCTGGCAGAGGATGTGTTGCGGAAGATCATCGGGCTGAAACTGGGCAAGGTGGCTGATCGCCTGCGGGAATCGTACCGGGCTTCCTTCGAGTACGACGAGGCGGTGGTGAAGGCGATTCTGGGCCGGTGCAACGAAGCCGAATCAGGCGCGCGCATCGTGGACAAGATCATCAACACCACGCTGCTGCCCGAGATTTCCAGGCGGTTGCTCACCGCGGTCGCGGAAGGCGGCACGGTGGGCAAGGTGCGCCTGGGCGCCGGCAAGGATGGTCAGTTGTACGAGATCACCATTGAGAGCACGCAAGCCGAGTAGGCCGATCCAGCCCCCGGGAGATTCAACCATGCCCTTCCCCGTTTGCCGCCTTACTGACATGCATGTCTGTCCCATGTTCACAGGACCGGTGCCGCATGTTGGTGGACCGATTACCGGGCCGGGAGCGCCCACCGTTCTGGCGATGGGATTGCCAGTCTCGGTGATGGGTGACCTGCTGGTCTGCGTCGGTCCCCCGGACACGGTTGTGATGGGAAGCCCTACGGTGCTGGCACTCAACCGGCCGGTGACCCGGATCACCAGCACCTGCGCCCATGGCGGGACAGTGATCGGGCCCGGCGCGGTGACTGTGCTGGTGCCTTGATCAGGCCGCATGGCTTGAATTTCCGAGTGGCGACTGTCGCGGGGTACGCACATTGGCGACATTCTCACAACAGAATTCACCACTGCAGGTGTTCTTGCCCCTGCCCGAGAATACCCTTCTTGCCACCCGGTTGTCCGGGCGCGAGGAGATGGGGGACACCTATCGATTCACGGTGAACCTGATCGCCCAGACAGGCACCCAGTTGAACATTTCCTCGCTGGTGGGGGCCTTTGCGGGAGTGCAGCTCACTCTCCCCGGGGGAGTCACCCGGGCTTACCATGGCATTATTTGGGAATTCTGGCAGGAGGATGGCGACCAGCTATTCGACCGTTACACCATGGTCCTCCGGCCTCGCACCGCCCTACTTGAATTGGCGAAACGCTCGCGGGTCTTCCAGGGGCAGTCGGCCAACCAGATTTTCTCCGCACTGCTCGAACCGCTCAAGACACCCGACGGCTGGCAAACCCAGAACTTCCTCACTCCTCTTCCGGAGCGCGTCTACTGCACCCAGTACCGGGAGAGCGACTTCCAGTTCCTGCGGCGCCTCTGCTCCGAGTCGGGTGTCACCTATTTCTGGACGCATAAAACTTCCAACCACTGCATCACCCTGACTGACAACACCAGCATCAATTCGGTTCCTTTGGGCACCGTGGCCTACAAGCCCCAGATTGGGGGAACCGCCGATGGCGTAGTTATCACCTCCTGGCGGTTAGGCCAGAAAGTTTGCCCGCCTTCGGTTCAGGTAGTGGGCAGCCAATGCCAGATCTTCAACCAGGAACTGCAGTCCACCTGGCCTGTTCCAAGCTCGGTACAGGCGGGCACTCTGACCCTGAAAACAGCCCAAGGAATTGTCCCCTGGCAGCAGGACGAGTTGTCAGCCTCCCGATTCTTTGACAGCGTCACCACCTCAGGGGGAGATGACCCGGCGGCCATTACCAGCATCTACACCACACAGGCTACCCAGTCCGAGATCGGTGCGCGCGCAGCGGCAGCGGGCTCGGTGCGGGCGTTCGCAACCGGCAATTGCTGCCAGTTGGCCCCCGGCCACTCCTTCCAACTCAGCGGCCATCCCAATCAGGACGGGGATTGGCTGGTGGTGGCGGCTGAGCACACCGTCGAAGTAGAGGGCCGTTTCTGGGCTGGTGAGCCCTCGGCTCTCAAGGCCGAGGTCCGCGCCGAATGCGCGCCCCTGGCACTGCGCCAGGCTATCTGGCCTTTTCTACCCCGGCCTGCGATCGCCGGAATACTTACCGGAATTGTCATCGGACCGGAAGGCAACGAGATCTACCTGGACAAGTACGGCCGGGTGCAGGTGCGCTTCTGGTGGGACCGCGACAATAGCAC
The DNA here is from genome assembly GCA_002451275.1 of Planctomycetaceae bacterium UBA6894. GTDB lineage: Bacteria > Planctomycetota > Planctomycetia > Gemmatales > Gemmataceae > UBA6894. The sequence continues at coordinate 9,163 of DKBS01000215.1, forward strand.
CACCTCCTGCTGGATACGCGTGGCGCAAAGTTGGGCTGGGAACAGTTGGGGAGCCTGCTTCTGGCCGCGGGTGGGCCACGAGGTGGTGGTATCCTTCGAGAACGGCGACCCGGACAGGCCCATCATCGTGGGCAGCGTCTACAACTCGTCAAACATGCCGCCCTATGCCCTGCCCGCCAACCAGTACATTGCCGGGTGGAAGAGTCTGACGGAGGGGGGAGACCCCTCCAAGAACTATCACCAGATCCTGATGTCGGATGAGTCCGGGGCCGAGGTGGTACACATCCATGCGGAGAGCATGTTTGTTGCGCACCAAGAAAACACCCAGTTCAATCGGCGGCCAAACCAGGAAATCAACATTCAGGGGTGACCGACCATGCCGTTATGGGATGCTGTGGCAATGGGACTGGCCGGCTCGGGCACCAACCCCGAGTTCAATGGCGTGCCGCTGATCAATAACTCTTATAATTGCTATGTCGGATCTGTTTTAGCTTTTTATATAGGTGAAGGCCGCGTCACAGCCATCTATGGCGGAGAGACCAAGCTGGTATTCGACTGGGAAAGCGTGCTCGTCAATCTCCTAGACTGGGGTGGCAAAGGCCCGTTGGGTACGCTCGCAAAAACTAGGAAGCTGATGGGGGGAGGCGACACGACTCTGGTTCTCGGTCCAACAAATAAGCTGAATTACTACGGATCTGATTTGGCTGTTAATAGGGCTAGGGACGAATTCAAAATGACCTGGACAATCAGGGTGCCGGATACTTCTAAAGGTGCGGCTGAAGGAGCAATGAAAGATATAACAAAGACTGAAGCGATCCCCGCAGTAATCAAATGCATACTGGCACTTGGTTTTATTGGAATCCTTTCAGCAGCCCTTCTTTTGAGGTACTGGTGGGGTTTCTACGGCATTTCTTCGACCAAGCCACAGACCGAGCAAGAACAGCTTGCCTCGGTGCTGATCCCCATGTTTGAAGGCTTGTGGCTAAGCCTTTTATATGCAGTGGAAACGATTGAAGGTGGGGTTTGGGGGGCAGGAGGCATCGCAGATAGTTTTTTTATGTCTTTGGGATACGCCGGACAAAAGGCGGCAGCGGACGCGCTAGCGGCGGCGGCGACGGCAGCGCAAGAAGAGTTGAATCCTGTGATAGTGGAGCCAACATTAGCGAATATTGAGGAACAATCGGAAGAAGAGGAAGATGAAATACAACAAGTATCAGTATCTGCAGAACGTGATTCATGGGAATGGCTGGATGAAGTTGTAGTTAAGGAAAAACAAGATTAGGATTTAGCGTTTTTTGCTAGGAGATAATTTTTTCTTGCTTCATCCGGTTTTTGATTCGTAAAACGGAGTACCCTTCCTTTAGATAGAAATAGGGGCTCATTTTTTCTAACGAATTCCTTCTCTGTCCTTAAGGCGGTTTTTTATGTCGCAGCATTTCAATGGAAATCCCAAACGCCTAAGCGTGAGTTCGTTGATCGTCTCGGCTACCGAAGGTGATGTTCTGGTACAGACCGAATCCCCTCAAAGTGGCATTTCCATCCAGTCGCCCGCTATCAGCCTGAACTCGAATTCAGCGTTTCTTAGTCTGATTGAAGGCGAAAACGGTGGCGGGGTGATTCTCAGCACAATGGGTTCTGAAGGTTCCGTACTGGTACAAGCTGCAGCGGACGATATAGTCTCCGCCCTCACCGTCACCCCAGCCGGCATGATGATGGCTTATGGCATGCCTGGCATGATTGGGGCCATTCAGATCAACAAGGGCGAGATGGTGATCAGCATGGGGGAGCCGGAGGTCGGGCCCACCATAACCATCACTTCCGACTCGATCAGTTTCCAGGTGGGTGAGACCATCATGTCCATGACGGCTGACGGGATTGTCACCACAGCGCCGTCGGTGGAAATCAATTGCGATGAAACCAATCTGCTGCTCAGTTCCGAGGGTATCACCGAGGAGGTGGGTGAAGTCAGCCGCGAGGTTACTGCGGAGGGGCACAATTTTACCGCCGGCGAGGTGGAGCTGAATGTTGGGGTAGCCGGGATCACTTCGGAGGCTCCCACCAGCACCGCCGAGTTTGAGGGAACCGCCGAGTTGAACAGCCCCATGCTCACCCAAGCCGTGGACGCCATGCTTTCCATCGATTCGGCGATCACCATGGTCGAATAGGTAAGCGGTATTGCACATAGGGAGCCACCGGCCCCCTGCCGATGACCCTTTCCGGACCAGTAAGACAGCGGGAAGCCCGATGAATTTTCCACCCTTGAAGAATGTTGATTTCGCCCCATTTCTGGATGCGGTGAATCAGGTGAAGGGTCACCTGAACCGGGCCATCGGAAACATCACTGATCCCGAGGTTCGGGAAATGTTTACGGGCCTGCTGGGCGAGATGAAATCCAAGCAAGCCAACTTGGAAATGGAAGCCCCAAAATGGAAGGCCAGCGCGGAGGCCCGCTATGCCGGTGTCATCGCCAAGTTCGAGGAGGCCACGACCAAGAAGGAAGCCCTGCTGGGCCAGTTGAAAACTCTCAAAGACGATATTGCAGTGAAACTCGAGACCGCCAAAGCCAAGGCGGCCGAAGCCGCCAAGAAACCCAAACGGGTGGTGCCCCGGCCCAAGGTCCGGCAAAAGGGAAAAAGCACCCCGCTTGAACTTTCCCCTGGCGATGTCCTGCGCAATTGGCTGGTACCGCCCGCTGTGAACAACCAGCCGGCCACGCCCCACATCCACGGAAATATCTGGGAAAACTGGAAGGCGGAGCCCACTCCCCTCCCCCCTTTGGATAACAACAACGAGGAGGAAGAGGGGGAGTGAGCGGCGGCTCTCATTGTTCAGACATCGATGGGAATGTGTTGACAGGCAAAACGACCCGAACCCGAGAATATCCGCTGTTCCGCTGTCTAACCTACGGGTAGGATCAATTGTTATTTCCGGGGGCTAGGACGATGCCCGAATTTTCCCAGCATGACTCCCCGCTGCGGGTCTTCACGCCGCTGGAGGAGGACATCCTGCTGGCCACCAGCCTGCGCGGCCGCGAGGAGATGGGGTCCACCTACTCTTTCCGGGTTGGGTTGGTGGCCAAAGCCGGCACCGCGGTGGATTTCTCGAAGCTTCTGGGGGCTGAGGCCCGGGTGGAACTGACCCTGCCGGGCGGGGTCACTCGGAATTACACCGGCATCATCAGCCAAATGCGCCAGGGTATCGGCGACGCGGTGTTCGACTGCTATTCCATGACCCTGGTACCAGCGATCCATTTGCTCACCCAGATGCGCCGGTCCAGGATTTTCCAAAACCTGTCTGCCACCGAGATCATCGACAAGTTGCTTCAGCCGGTTTTCGCCAAGTCGGGGCGTCAATCCAGCAATTTCGCGGGTAGCACCCCCACACGCGTCTACTGCACCCAATACCGGGAAACCGACTGGGATTTTCTACGCCGATTGTGCGCCGAGTCCGGAGCCACCTGGTTCTGGATCCACGGGGTGGAGGAGCGCATCCTCAAGATCAGCGACAACACGTCTGTCGCAGCGCCCGAACTGGGGGAGATTTCCCTGCGCAGGTCGGCCGGGGGAACCAGCAACGGCACAGCGATCCACGAATGGCAACTGGTCCAGGACCTTCCAATCCCCTCCGTTGAGGTGATGGGCCGCAACTTCCAGGTCTCCGGCAACGAGATCCGTGCATCAGCCGCCGGCCCCACACAGGTCAATGCAGGGGGGACGCCGCTGGCAATCACAAACTCCTCGGCCGTCTGGGAACAGGATGAGCTGGACGCTTCGCGTTTCTTCGACAGCGTCACCGTTTCGGGAGAAGATGATTCCGGCGCGGTTTCCAACATGTTCAACTCGGTCCAGCCGCAGGCCGAGACAGGGGTCCGGGCCTCCTTGGCAGGTTCGGTACGGGCCGAGGTGACCGGCAACTGCTGCCAGTTGACCCCGGGCCACACTTTCCGGCTGACCGGCCACGCCAATCAGGATGGTGACTGGCTGGTGGTGGCGGCCGAGCACACCGTGGAGGTGGAGGGCCGGTACTGGGCGGGAGAGCCTTCCACCCTGAATGCGGAGGTGCGTGCCGAGTGCGCCCCTCTGGAACTGAGGCAGGCGATCTGGCCCATTCCACCCCGCCCGGCCATCGCCGGGGTGCTGACAGGCATTGTCATCGGGCCGGAAGGCCAGGAGATGTTCATCGACAAATATGGCCGGGTGCAGGTCCGCTTCTGGTGGGACCGCGACAACCCGTCCAGCTCCTGCTGGATTCGCGTGGCGCAATCGTGGGCGGGCAACGGCTGGGGGGCCTGCTTCTGGCCGCGGGTGGGGCACGAAGTGGTGGTGGCTTTCGAGAACGGCGACCCAGACCGGCCCCTCATCGTCGGCAGTGTCTACAACTCGAATAACACGCCCCCATACCCATTGCCAGCAAACCAGTACATAGCGGGCTGGAAGAGCCTTACACAGGGTGGCGACCCGTCTAAAAATTTCCACCAGATTTTCATGTCGGACGAGAGCGACGCTGCGGTTGTGCATATCCATGCGGAAAGCATGTTCATCGCCAACCAGGAAGCCCAGCAGGTCACCCAGCGTCCGGTTCTCAGTATCGACCAGCAAGGGTAAAGCCGTATGCCTGCGTTTGAACTCATCGGCCTGGCATTGGAATCGCCCGCGCTTGCCAAGGTGATGCCGGCGATCCTGAACACCAACTACAGCTCCATCCTGGGGGACAACATCAATTTTGTGATCGGCGGCGGCCGCATCAACAACATGTACGGCACCGACACCAAGCTGGTAATGGACTGGGAGGAGCTCATCACCCAGCGTTTTTTCCCAAGCAATTTGACGACCATCAGCAAAGGGGCAATCAACAGCAAAACCTACGGCATGCTAATGGGGATCGGCGGCGATGCCACCCTGGTTTTCGGTAACCGGTCGAGCTTCCTGTATTATGGCGAATCGCTCAATGTGAGCCGAATCCCCCATCCGGCGATCAACATCTCCAGCCCCAGCACCAAGGACCCGGTACTGATCAAGCAGTTGCTGGAGGCTGGTATCCTGGAGGCGAACACCCAGACAGTGCCGCCACAAATCAAGTTGTGCCTTGCTGGTGGATCACTTGCCCTTTTGGCCGCCTCGATTCTGATGCGCTTCTACAACGGCATGAACGGGATCTACTCCAGTTCCAAGGTTGCCTCCAGTGAGAATGAAAGCCAGGAGATTATCCTCGCAGCGGGCTGCATGCTCATCTCGGGCCTCGAAACACGGTGGCTTTATCTGTTGAAATGGCTGGAGGCAAACACCTCCATCATCATCCAGCAGGCACTCAACAACCTGAACGACCTTCAGAAAAAAGTGGCCCAGTCCACCAAGATCGTGGATGCGGCCATGGCGCGAAACGTCCAGGCACAGGAACAATACGCCGCCAATCTGGACCAGGGTGTCTCCACCGCGACCGCCGAGGCAGCCATGGTCCGCAACGCCCAGATCATTGAGGAAACATCGCAATCCATTGCGGACTACATGGCGAAGAAGGAGGCGGTCATGGCAACCCTTGCCAACCTCGCATGGTCCTACGGGTTGACACCGGGAGGCGGGGCTGCCAACGCCATCAATGCTCCGGTCACGCCGGTTGTCAGCCAGAAGGCGAAGTACCAGTCGTACGAATTGGCAGTGAACGACTACACGCTCAACGCCCTGACCGGCGATGTGAATATCAAGGCGTCGGCACCGGCCAAAAGCGTGAACCTCAATGCCCAGTCTGTCAACCTTTCGGCCAATACTCCCCCTGCGCCAGATTCGCCCATGCCGCAGTCCAATCCCGGCTCCCAAGCCAACTTGTCCATCACCCAAGGACCAGCCGCGGGTGCAATTTCCGTGGAGGCCGTCGGAACCACTCCGTCCATCTCTCTCAATGCCAACATACTTCCCAACGCCGCTGGATTAGCCGCCAACATCCAGATAAACGCCGCAGGAATCGGCATCACTTACGGGCCCCCGGAAGCGCAGGGTGTCGTGTCCCTAACCAACGGTGTGGTCAAGATCGCCCTCGGGCCGTTGGGTACGGGCAGTTCCATACAGTTGGCCCCGGATTCCATCATCCTCCAGGTGGGGGAAACCATGATGACCCTTTCCGCCGGAGGTATTGTCACGACCGCCCCCACCGTGGAGACCACCTGCGGTGAAACCGTGGTTTCTATCAGTTCCGAAGGGGTCAATGAGGCGGTCGGCGAGGTGACCCGTGAGGTGAACGCTAATGGCCATACCCTCACCGCGGCAGAGGCGTTGCTTGAAGTCGGCGTGGAAGGTGTTGCGACGGTGGGCCCTACGGGTGGTTCCCAATTTGATGCCTCCGCAGAAATTGAGGCGAGCATCCTGAGCCTGACCGCCAATGGAACCGCTTCTGTCGAAGCACCGCTATTTTCTGTCGAGTGACCTTAAAATTTTTCCCCGCAGGAGGCCGCCATGGCTCCCGATCCAGCCGGTATCGGCCCTTTTTTCGAGACTTTCGGTGAGATCCACTCCCGGTTGGTGAAGGCCTCCTCGGAGTGCTCCGACCCGGGTATGGCGGAACTGTTCCGGGCTTTGGCGGGGCAAATGGAAAGCACCGGGGGCGAATTGAAAGCCGTCGCCACCGAATCGGTGGAGGCGGCTCAAAAGCTATTCCAGGAAACGCGCCAAGCGACGGAAACCGCCCTTTCACAGGGCCGGGAAACGGTGGATCAACTGCAGTCCCAAGCAAAAAAAGCCCTGGAGTTCCTGGAAAGCGCTCCCAAGCAACCCGCCAAGGGCTCAGGAACACCCCAGCCTGCCATTCCAAAAGTGAAAACCTCGATAATACCGAAGGGTTCCATGGATTTTTCCCCCGGCGACATCCTGCGGGAATGGTTGATGCCCCCCGCCCCTGCCCAAGCAGCACCCGCATCCACACCCCACACTCACGGAAACATTTGGGACAACTGGAAAGCGGTGGCACCAACCAATCCCGGAGACGATAATTTTCTGGAAGATGAGAGGGACTGAGTCCGGGGAAGCCGTCCACGGTGCCCCGGGTTTGCCGTTTGATGCTCCCTGAGAGCAGTCAACGCGTGCAGCCACTGTCCGGCAATTTTCCAACTGAGTGACAAGATTCCAGCCGCAGGAGTCTGGCCCCGTGGTCAACTTTTCACAGAAAAACTCGCCGCTGCGGGTATTCACCCCGCTGGAAGAGAACACCCTTCTCGCCACTAGCCTGCACGGCCACGAGAAGATGGGCGACACCTACACCTTCCGGGTCGGGCTGATCGCCAAGGCGGGCGAGAATGTGGACTTCTCCAAACTCCTAGGGGCCGAGGCCCGGGTGGAGCTGACCCTGCCAGGCGGCGCCATGCGTACCTACAGCGGCATCATCAGCGAGATGCGTCAAGGTGTCGGCGACGGGGTGTTCGACAGCTATTCCATGACGCTTGTGCCGGCCCTCCACCTGCTCACACTGGTCCGGCGCTCCAGGATATTCCAGAACCAATCGGCTACCGAGATCATTGATCAGGTGCTTCAGCCGGCCTTTGCCCGTTCGGGCCGACTGTCCAGCAACTTCGCGGGCAACACGCCCGCCCGGGTCTATTGCACCCAGTACCGCGAGACCGACCGGGATTTCCTGCGCCGGCTATGCGCTGAGTCCGGCGTCACCTGGTTCTGGGTTCACACCCCCGATCAACGGGTTTTCAAGATCAGCGACAACACTTCCCTGGGCGCCCCCGACCTGGGAGTCATACCCTTTCGCCGGACATCCGGTGGCACCACTGATTCAACAGCCATCCATGACTGGCAATTGGCCCAGTCAATTGGTCCACCCGCTTTTGAGGTTTTGGACCACAGTTTCCAGGTCGCCGGTCAGGAGATACGAACCTCCTCCGCGGCACCCTCGCAGGTGACGGCGGGCACCGTCACCCTGCAGACGGCGGTCGGGATCGCGCCCTGGGAGCAGGACGAGCTGTCGGCCTCCCATTTTTTCGACAGCGTCACCCCAAGCGGTGGTGAGGACGGCAGCGCCATCCCCGCGATGTTTTCCCAGGATCGACCGCAGTCGGAATCGGGAATGAGGGCGGCCATGGCCCGATCCGTGCGCGCCGAGGTGGCGGGCAACTGCTGCCAGATGGCCCCAGGTTACGCCTTCCGGCTGGAAGGTCACTCCAATCAGGATGGCGATTGGCTGGTGGTGGCTGCCGAGCACAGCGTGGAAGTGGAAGGCCGGTACTGGGCCGGTGAACCATCCGCCTTAAAGGCGGAGGTGCGGGCCGAGTGCGCTCCATTGACCCTCCGGCAGGGAATCTGGCCCATTCCGCCACGGCCTGCCATCGCCGGAGTGCTCACCGGCGTAGTGATCGGCCCGCCTGGCAGCGAGATGCATGTGGACCGTTTCGGCCGGGTACAGGTCCGATTTTGGTGGGACCGGTCCAACCCGTCTTCTTCCTGCTGGATCAGGGTGGCGCAATCCTGGGCCGGCACCGGTTGGGGGGCAATGTTCTGGCCCCGGATAGGTCACGAGGTGGTGGTGGCTTTCGAGAATGGCGACCCAGACCGGCCCATCATAGTCGGCAGCGTCTACAACTCGGCCAGCATGCCGCCGTTCCCGCTGCCCGAGCACCGCTACATTGCCGGCTGGAAGAGCCTGACGCAGGGTGGCGATCCTTCCAAGAACTTTCATCTGGTCCTGATGTCTGACGAGACGGGCGGCGAAGTGGTGCATATACACGCAGAGCGGTCATTCGTCGCCCATCAGGAAAGTTTTCATGTGAGCATGCGGCCTAATGTCGACATGTCGTTCCAGGGTTAAAGCCGCTGGGGTATGATAGATGGAAAATGGAATGTATGGCGAAACACAACCCGGGCCGGGTTATCCCATGGATTTCTATGGGCAAACCCAACCGCCCGGCAATTACTCCCTTTTATGGGATCTGATCAGCAAAAATGTGCCAGTCTGGTATGACGCCCTCGAAACCAAATCGACATGGAACACAATCCAAGGCACCTCCTTTACCAACATCATCGGCCTCCCCTTGGGTGGCCGTGTCATCAATGTGATGGGAAGCGACACAAGGGTCGTGTGCCCATGGCTTGGTGTACTGAAGCGCTTGGCCACCGGTCCTGACAGCGAGGTGACCAAGTGTGGAATGATCATGGGAATCGGGGGAGACACGACCATGGTCATCGGGGAAAAAAACTACTTCACCTATCTTTCAGACAAAATGGATTGCGATTTTTCAGTCAACAAAATTGAAGTCAATTACCAGATACCCGAAGGTCTCAACATTGACGGCTTTGACAAGACCGGAGCAATGGGGTCCTACTACGCGCCAGCTATCACCGCTATCCTGGGCGCGCTCGTCATTACGGTGATGACATTGTGCCTCAAATACATTTGGAAATTCACATCATCAGATATTACAACCAACAACCCCACAATCATGAAAGGTGCCATGCTGGCGTTTCCCCTGTTTGAGTCCCGGTGGCTCTACCTTGTCAAATTGCTTCACACGGCTGGTTTCTCCTCGATACCGTTGAAGATCGGCGAGGAGCTGGGGGAGGTCGTCGAGGCCGCCAAGGAGGGCAGTCGAGAGGCATCCCTGCTCCGGACCCAATTGAATGATCTGGAAGAGGTGATCGTGGCCACCAAGGCAAAATTAGATAAATTTCAGATTCAGATCGACAACTATCTGAAAAGGCCAATCGCTGGTTACCAGCAACCTGATTTTTCGTCCCAGGGCGCCTTGGCGGTCTGGGAGCAGGCAAACTTCCAACATGCCTTGCTTGGCAAACTAGAGTCCCAAAAGGCTGAAATTATCGCGAAGCTGGCCGAAGAGGAGGCAAAAGCTGCAAAAGCTGCGGCCAAATTGGCAGCAATCAAATCATAATCCGGTTTGTTTTTTACCCTTTGTTCCAGATTGGGCCAAACTGGGGAGCGACTTATGCCAAATTTGAAAGCCAGCGGTGCATCTGATCTTCACACGGTTTCGCAACACCTGGTCACAGCGCTTGATGGGTTAATCGAGCTGGCCTCCCAGGGAGATGGCTCCCTCATCCGCCTTCGCGCCGAGAAGGTTTGCCTGGATACCCCCGGATCATACTTCTCAATGCTTAATTCCAAGGAGGGCGGTGCGGTTGACATTTCCGCCACAGGGAAAGCTGCATGCATCACCTTGGAAACACCTGTCAAGGACACCAATTCTCAAATAATGGTCTGCCCTACCGGAATTTGCCTTGCCTATGGCCTTCCAGAAACCCTGGCCGCCATCGCCCTCACCCCAACCGGGCTCACGCTTTCCGTCGGGCCGCCCGAAACCGGCGCTATGATCGAGATGACGCCGGGTTCCATTATGCTCAAAGTGGGAGAGACCGAGTTCGCACTCACACCGGCCGGCATGGTTTCCAAGGCACCGCTGATCGAATCCTCCTGCGAGGAAACCAAAGTCAGCATGGGGCCCCAAGGGATCAGCGAGTCTGTGGCCGAGGTCAGCCGAAAGGTCACTCCTGCGGGCCACGCCCTCTCCGCCGCCGAGGTGGCTGTGAGTGTGGGGGTGAGCGGGGTCACATCCACCGGCCCGATCAGTTCGGCCGAATTCGAGGCTGCCGCCGAGGTCAGCGCTGTCAGCCTGACGCAAGCCGCTGATGCCGTGGCGTCCCAAAGCGCCGCATTGACCAACATCGAATAATTATCCCGCTTCCCATTTAAGGAATCGACGATGGAACTGGACCCGGCAATCATCTTAGGGCCATTTCTGGAATCAGTGGCAGAGGCCCAGAAACTAGTCGAACACACCCTGGACCTGCCTTTACCCCAGGCGGACAGGGAAATGGTTTTGGGTTTCCAGGGACACATCAGGGAAAAGAAGGCCCTACTGGAATCCTTAGGGCCCGAGTTTCTCCGGCGGTCAAGCCAAGGTTTGAACGAGGGTATGAGGCGGTTGGCCGAACTGGAAAAGGAAAAGGAAAGGGTCCTTCAGGACCTGGACCACCTGAAGCAGCGAGCCATGGGAGCCGCTGAGGAAATCAAAAAAGCAGGCAAGGAGTATTCCAATAAACCCCGGCGTGGGGTTCCTGTTCCCCAGGCCGCGCTGCCGACTGCGGCCAAGCCACTGGAACTTTCCGAAGGTAGAGCGCTGCGAGAGCTGTTACTTCCCACTGCAACCCAACCGGCACCCCAGGCCCCCAAGCAGATTGGCAACATCTGGGAAGGTTGGCACAGGCAAGGTCCGGTAGATCCTGCCTCCCACGCCGAGGAAGATTTCGATCACCACGAGGAAGAGGATGGTCACGGCCACCCCAGGTTTTAAACCGCTTCCATTGAAATCGGTTCAGGCGTTTTCACCTTTCGCTTAGTGTGCAACCCGTTGCTTTTGGGTATTATCGGGCTATCCTCCCGGAGGTCCGAACCGTGGCCGAATTCTCCCAGCAAAACTCCCCGCTGCGGGTATTCACCTCCCTACCCGAAAACACACTCCTGGCCACCGGCCTGCGCGGGCGTGAGGAGATGGGCGGCACCTATATTTTCGGCATCGACCTCATCGCTCGGCCCGGGACCCCTGTGGACTTCTCCAAACTCC
>DKBS01000068.1:0-4933 GCA_002451275.1 Planctomycetaceae bacterium UBA6894
CCTTCCTGCTCGATGGGGTTTTGGGTGGCGATCACAAAAAACGGGTCTGGCAGTTTGTGGGTTTCCTGGCCCACGGTCACCTCCCGTTCGGCCATTGCCTGCAGCAGCGCGGCCTGGGTTTTTGGAGGCGTGCGGTTGATTTCGTCGGCCAGCAGGATGTTGGCGAAAATGGGCCCGGGAACAAATCGGAATTCTCGACGGCCGGCCGACTCATCGAGAATCATGGTGCCGGTGATGTCGGTGGGCATCAGATCGGGGGTGAACTGGATGCGTTTGAAGGACAGCTCCATGATCTCGGAGAGGCTGCTGACGAGCAAGGTTTTGGCCAACCCGGGCACGCCGATCAGCAGGCAGTGACCCCGGGTGAAGATGCCGGCAAGGATTTGCTCGATGACCGAGGTCTGGCCGACGATGCTTTTGCGCAGTTGATCCATCATCTGCTGCCGGGTGGCTGCAAACTGCTGCAAATATTCGCCGATGCGGTCTTGGCTCACGCCTGGCGCTCCTTGGCTGGCTGGTGAACGGGCCTGAGCCCTGAACATTCACACCTAGTAAACCCTTTCCTCTGTTGTATGGGAACCCGATCCTTCGGTCGCCTCCTTACAGACATCGAGCCCGGCCGGCGGGCGTAAGGGCCAGGCTCGATGCCTTCCCTACACTATGGAGTGGTAAAACAGGGGTTACGGGCCATGGACGAAAGGGATAGCCAAGAACTGTCTGCCCAGTCTTCCCAAAGTGAAGGCTGGCAGTTGTGGCGTTTCAATCCCCGCTTTTACCGGCCGAGTCGGCGGCCTCAGGTTTTCCAGGAAGTGTACTGGGTCTTTGGATTCGAGTTCCTGGCCATGTTTTTGCTTGGGATTGCCGTTTATTTCGGCAGCATCAAGCCCGGGTTGGAACAGCGTCGCAAGGAAATGGATATCTACCAGCGGCTGAAAGAAATTCGCATGCAGCCCGGCCCGTCCAATTCCGCCCCGGAACCAATCAAAAATCAAGACCCTCCGGTCGGGTTTGTCCCGATGCGGTCCGTTGCTTTACTCTTGGCGCTAGCTGTTTGATTCCCATGCGAGGCAAGAAGCCCATGATGCGTTCCCTGTTGGCTGTGGTGGCCCTTTGCGGTTCACTTGCCGCCCCGGCCCTGGCGCAGGACCCTCTTCTGAAGTCGGCTGTTTCCCTGTACGACCGGGTGCAGACCCACCAACTCGACAACGGCCTGCGCGTGGCCCTGGTGCCGGTTCCCGGCGCCGCCACCGTGACCACCATGCTGGTCTACAAGGTGGGTGCGGCGGATGAGTTGCTCGACCAGACCGGGTTGTCGCACTACCTGGAACACCTGATGTTCAAGGGCACCGACAAGTTGATGCCCGGCGACATTGACCGCGCCACGCTGAAAAACGGCGGGGCCAACAACGCCTTCACCTCCGAGGATGTGACTGCCTACCACTTCGACTTCGCGGCCGACCGCTGGGAAAAGGCCCTCGAAATCGAGGCGGACCGCATCCGCAACCTGCGCATCGACAGCAAGCACGAGTTCGAGCAGGAAAAAGGCGCGGTCATCGAGGAACTCAAGCGCAACGAGGACGAGCCCTGGGACCTGGAGTACAAGGCCATTCTCCCGCTGTTGTTCACGGCGAAGGGGCCCTACGGCCACCCAGTGATCGGCGAGGCCGCCCATGTGCGCGCGGCCCAGGCCGAAGGGATCCTGGCGCACCATGCCCGCTGGTATCACCCCAACAACGCCTTGCTGGTTATCGCTGGCGGGATTGAACCGGCCGACGCGCTGGCAAAAGTGAAAAAGCACCTGGGCAAGATCCCCAGCGCCACCCTGCCGCCTCGCCGGGAACTGCCGGCCGAAAAACCTGAACTTCCCGTGCGCAAAACCTTCCCCAGCAAATTCGAGGTGGCCCGGGTGATGCTGGGATACCCGACGGTGCCGCGCAACCATCCCGATGAGCCGGCGATCGACATGGCCGCCAGCGTCTTGGCCGATGGCAAAAGTTCCCGCTTGTACCAGCGCCTGGTGGAGAAGGAGGAGATAGCCTCGGCGGCCAGCGCCTCCAACGACACGGGCCGGTATCCGGGCTGGTTTGGCGTGCAGGTGGAATTGGTGGCCGGGGCCGATCTGGCCCGGGCGGAAAAACTGATCGGGGAGGAGATCGAAAAGCTGGCCACCGACCTGGTGGAGCAGTCGGAGCTGGACCGGGTGCGTCGGCAGTTGCTGGCCCAGACCATTTACTCCCGCGACACCGTGCACGGGTTGGCCCAAAGCGTGGCGATGAGCCTGGTGCTGGGCGAGGGGGATGGCAAGGCCGAGGCCAAGGCGTACCTCGAGGGAATCACCAGGGTCACCCCCCAGCAGGTCCGCGACGCGGCGAAAAAGTATCTGGGTGCCAACAACCGCGCCACGGTGATCAGCGTGCCCGCCGGTCCGGGTGGGGCGGGTGGCGCCGGCAAACCTGCCAAGCCGGGGCGGTCGGATGTGCTCCGCCGCTCGTTGGACCAGGGCGTGGTGACCGCAGGCAATCCGCTGGCTGGGGCCAGGCGCGTGGTGCTGCCCAGCGGCGCGGTGGTCTGGTTGCTGGAAAGGCGGGATCTGCCCGTGGTGAACCTGTCCGCCCGCTGGCGGGAGTCCCGGTTGTATGAGCCGAAGGACAAGGCTGGTTTGGCCCAGCTCACGGGCGGTTTGCTGGAGGAGGGGGTCTCCCATGGGGACCTGAAGCTCGACGGCAAGGCCTTCGCCGAGGAGTTGGAGGCGATGGGGGCCCAGGTGGGCATCAGCGCGGGAGGCGCCAGTCTGCGGGTGTTGACTCCCCAGGCGAGGCGTTCGCTGGAGCTGGTGCTGGGCGCTTTGGCTTTCCCTTCCTTTCCCAAGGAAGCCTTTGAGCGCAACAAGAAGATGCAGCTCTCCGAAATCCTCGAGGCGGAAAAACAGTCCATGCAGAGGGCCCGCGAGACCTTGGCGAAAATCGTCTACGGCGCCGACCACCCCCTGGGCCGCCGGGGAGCCGGAACGCGGGAGACCGTTGAGGCCCTCACGCGGGAGGAAGTGGTCGCTTTCCATGGCAAGGTCTTCACCCCTGGCAATTTGGTCCTGAGCCTGGTGGGTGATTTTGATTCCCGGGAGATGGAGCAGACCCTCCGGGACCTGACCAGGGACTGGCCGGCCAAAGCCGCGCCGGCGCTGCCCGAACTGCCCGTGCCGCCTGGCGACACCCCGGTCAGCGAGGTGGTCAGCATGCCAGAGACGGTGCAGCTCCAGTTCCTTTTGGGGCACCGTGGCATCAAGCGGGATGACCCCGATTACTACGCCCTCCTGGTGATGGACCATGTGCTGGGAACAGGGCCGGGGTTCACGGATCGACTCTCCAGCAGCCTCCGCGACCGTGAGGGGCTGGCCTACACCGTGAGCGCGCAAATCTGCTCCTCGGCCGACCTGCGCCCCGGGGTTTTCCTTTGCTACATCGGCACCGATCCGGGCAACTTCGCCCGGGTGGAAAAGCGCTTCCGCGAGGAAATCGTCCGCATCCGGAAGGAAGAGGCGAAGCCGGAGGAGGTGGAGGATGCCAAGAGTTACCTGGTGGGCAGCCTCGCCTTCCAATACGACGGCGGCGCCGCCCTGGCCGATCGCCTGCAGGCCGTGGAGCGGTTCAGCCTGGGTTTGGACTACCTGGCCAAATTCAAGGCCGAGGTGATGAAGGTGGACCCGGCCCGGGTGCGCGCCGTGGCCGAAAAACATCTGCACCCCGAGAAACTGAACCGCGTTGCCGCCGGCCCCATCGATGCGGACGGCAAAGTGCTTGAGAAAAAGAGCGAGCCCGGAAAATAGGTCAGGATTGGTTTGGTTCACGACAGGGGGCGACCGTTTTCCGGTCGCCCCCTGCTTTTATGCCGGGCTCAGGAATTCGGCCAAAGGCACCTCCGTGCCAAGTGCCGTTGATTTGGCACAGTCTTTCGCCTGAAGCCGGGAGTGGTTTTGGTACACGCCGTCTTGCGGATTCCGGAAACATTCCAAAATGTTTTCGCCCAGATCAAAAACCCAGTATTCCGGTATTCCAGCCGTGGCATACATCTCTTTTTTGCGACCCAGATCGGTGTAAATGGATGTGTCAGCCACCTCGATGACCAAGGCGGTTTCCTTGGCCGTTGGGTGCGCCTTTGAGTACCTGTCCGCCTTGGCTTTCAGGATGCAGACATCCGCCTGGGGCAAACTGTCATTTTGAAGCCGGATAGGGGTTTGTCCCCGAACCAGCCAGTCCTTGCCCAGTTGCCCATGAAAAAATGTCACCAGATCGCCGACAATCGCGGCGTGTCGGGGATTGATCGGGCTCATGGCGCGGATTTCCCCGTCGATCAGTTCCAGACGCTCCTCAGGGCCGAAGAAATGGATCTGATCCAGTTTCAGGAACTCATCCACGGTGAAAGCGCGTCTCGTCGTGATGCCTGACATCTATTCGGCTCCAGCGATTTTCAGTTCCTGATTTTAACGGTGGCAAACAGGCGGGGCAAATCACCCGCCCGTTTGCGCCGGACCGCTCTCTCCCCGCACCGGCATCAGCGAAACAATCAGGGCGTACAGGATGTCGTCGGTCAATTCGTGCGGCTTCAGCCTGCAGTAGAGGTGGTGCTCGTCGGCGCGTCGGTAGCGGGTGCTGGTCCTGGCCAGTTCGGCCAGTCGTTGGGGGTTGCGGCCCACCAGCACCAGGTCCACCGGCCCGCTCTCGCCCTGCGACCGGTCGAACTGCAGCGCGCTGACCTTCCAGCTATCGGCGCGCACACGCACCTCCACAAGGCGGAACAGCCACTCCACGGTGGGGTGGATGGCGCCGAAACGGTCGCGCATTTCTTGGCGGAAATCCTTCAGGGTGTCGAGCGTGCGCACCCGGCCCAGGCGGCGGTACACCTCGATGCGCGCCTTTTGCCCGGGGATGAAGTCCCT
>DKBS01000068.1:5308-12487 GCA_002451275.1 Planctomycetaceae bacterium UBA6894
CCCGCGCCGCGGATCTCCAGGTCGCGCAGCGCGATCTTGAAGCCGGATCCCAGCGCGGTGAACTCCTGGATGGCCTTCAGCCGCCGCTCCGCCTGCCCGTCGCCCCCGCGGATGGTGCGGGCGGGGTCCAACAGCATGTAGGCGTAGGCCCGTTCCTTGGAGCGGCCGACACGGCCGCGCAACTGGTGCAGTTCCGCCAGCCCGTAGTGGTCGGCCTCGTTGATGAAGATGGTGTTCGCCGAGGGGATGTCGAGACCGCTCTCGATGATGGTGGTCGAGACCAGGATGTCCGCCTTGCGCTCGATGAACTTGACCATCGCCTCTTCCAGGTCGTCTCCGTGCATCTGGCCGTGCGCCACCACAAACCGGGCCTCGGGCACGATGCGCCGCAGTCGGTCCGCCAGGATGTGGATGTCGTTCACGCGGGTGTGCACGAAAAAGACCTGCCCCTCGCGGTTCAGTTCGCGCAGCACGGCGTGGCGGATCAGGCTCTCGTCAAAACGCAGCACCCGGGTCTCCACCGGCTGGCGGTCGGGCGGGGGCGTCTCCAGATTGCTGATGTCGCGGATCCCCAGCAGGGCCTGGTGCAGCGTGCGGGGGATCGGGGTGGCGGTCATGGTGAGCACATCCACCTTTTCCCGCAGCAGCTTCAGCTTTTCCTTGTGCTCCACGCCGAACCGCTGTTCCTCGTCGATGACCACCAGCCCCAGGTCCTTGAAGCGGATGTCGGCGCTCACCAGGCGGTGTGTGCCCACCACGATGTCCACCGAGCCCTCGGCCAGTTGCTGCACGATCTTCCGCTGTTCCGTTTGGCCCCGGAAACGGTTCAGGCAGGCCACCGTGAAGGGGTATTCCGCCATGCGGGAGCTGAAGGTGCGGTAGTGCTGCTCGGCCAGCACCGTGGTGGGTACCAGCACCGCCACCTGGCCGCCGGCATCGGCCACCTTGAACGCTGCCCGCAGGGCCAGTTCGGTCTTGCCGAAACCCACGTCGCCGCAGATCAGCCGGTCCATCGGGCGGGGGCGCTCGAGATCACCCTTGATCTCACGCAAGCCCACCAGTTGGTCCTCGGTTTCGCGGAATGGGAAGGACGCCTCAAATTCGCGCTGCCATTCGCTGTCGGGCGGCCAGGCCCTTCCCGGGTTCGCGGCACGCGTCGCCTGCAGGCTGATCATGTCCGCGGCCAGATCGATCACCGCCTCGGCGGCCTTGTCCTTCTTCTTCTGCCAGGCGACCGATCCGAAACGCGACAGCTCCACGCTGCCGCCGGAGGCTCCCACATATTTCTGCACGAGGTGAATGCGCGAGACGGGCACGAACACCCGCACCCCCTCGCGAAACTCCAGCACCAGATGCTCTTCCGCGCGCCCGGCCCGGGCGGCCTCCTCGGCGGCCTCGGCGGGGGTGGGGCCCCGGCTGCCCGTGTTGGTGCTGGCCGCCTGACGGTCCAGAAGTTCCATGCCCAGGTAGCGCGCGATACCGTGCGCCACATGCACCACCATGTCGCCGGGGGTCAGGTCGAGGAACGAGTCGATGGCGCGGGATTCCACCCGCCTTTTCGCCGCCGGCTTTTCGGGCGCCAGGGCGACGCCT
This sequence comes from Planctomycetaceae bacterium UBA6894, assembly GCA_002451275.1. Taxonomy (GTDB): domain Bacteria; phylum Planctomycetota; class Planctomycetia; order Gemmatales; family Gemmataceae; genus UBA6894. The sequence continues at coordinate 6,902 of DKBS01000068.1, forward strand.
CCCACCAGTTCCCGGTGGAATAGATCCTGGCTACCCAGCAGCACCCAACCCTCCGCTGCTCCGGCGGAGTGGTTTTCCACCGGGACAAGGCGGAAACTCGCGCGCAGGGTGCCGCGCACGATGCGCAACCGGTCGCCCTGAGCCACCTGGCCGGCGGCCAGCACCTCCTTCAGGCGGTCGATCTCCCCGTCGCTGGAGCAGGCGATCAGCACCCGGTCGTGCCGGGCCACCTCGTCCAGTTCCTCCCGGACACGCTGGATGTTGCCCGACAGACGCTCCACCGATTCCACGGCCAGGTGGCAGGTCTCCTCCACGCTGGTGGCTGGCATGGCCGAAAGCGTGACGCTGGGTCGGCTGGCCAGCGATTGCTGCATCTGGTCCACGCCGAAAAGGCCGGCCAGTTTGCCGGAACGGTCACACAGGTTGTTGGCTTGCTCCCGCATCTCAACCGGTTCAACCCACACCACCCAGGAGTGCTGGGGCAGGTGCTCCACCAGGCTGGCCTTTGCCTTTTCAAGGTGTTTACCGGTGGCTGCGGAAATTCCATCCGTTTTCACGCGCAGCAAATCGGCCCATTCCACCTGGCCCAGGCTCCGCTGGTTGTCCGCCCCGAAATGGCGGATGGAATCAACCTCGTCCCCGAAGAATTCAAAACGGGCGGGGGAGGCCGCCTCGGGGGACCAGGCGTCAATCAGCCCGCCTCGCCGCGCGAAATCACCCGGCAATTCCACTGCCTCAGAGCCGCGGTACCCCGCCTCCACCAGCCAGTCGACCAGCTCCTCCATCTCCACGGTCTGCCCCCGCTCGATCCGTCTGCGGCGGGCATCCAGCGATTGGGGGCTGGCCACCGGTTGCAGCAGGGCGTGCACGCTGGTGAGCAGGATCTTTTGCCTTTCTCCCACCCCTGCCAAAGCGCCCAGCGTTCTCAGCCGGGCCGGCGTGGCTGGGTCGATGCGCTCCTCCTCGCCGGGCAGGCAGCTCAGGGCGGGAAAAATCTGCGGGGACGAACCGGTGAAGCTTTCCAGTTCCTGGCGCCAGGGTTCCAAATCGCGCGGGTGCGCCAGCGCCACCAGAAGCACCCCCGGGCACCGGCTGGCTAGTGCCGCCACCGCCAAACCCGATGCTGACCCCCAGGCGCCATCGATAGTGGCGCTGTTGCCGGCGGAAAGTTCGCGGAAGATCGGTTCGAGCAGCGGCTGGCGGCCGAGCTCGAGGGTGAAATCGACAAGCGCCTTGGGGTCAAACGAGGAGGGAGGGGTGCTTGGGAGACGGGGGCCGGGAGCAGGCGAGTTTGGGTCAGGGGAGGACTTTGGACCCCTGGAGCGTGGTTTGGCGGGTGCCGGCTCGCCTTGGTCAGAGGCCTCCTCTTTTTTGCCGCGCTTCGCCATGGCCGCTCAATGCATTCCGTGTAGACAAAAGCAGCCCGGCCAAAAGGTGCCGGGGGCAACAAAAAAGCCCGGCAACAGCAGTCGCCGGGCGTGTCCCCAAATTACCAGACATCGGTGGCCAATCACATGGTTTTGGCCATTTCGGCCTCTTTGGCCATTTCCATCGCCTGCATCGCGCGGTATTCAGCGCGCATGGCGTCGAGGGGTTCGATGATCTCGTCGACGCTGTCCTTGAACAGGTCGCCGATCAGCAGGTCGATCAGGTGGCGTTTCATTTCCGGATGCTTCCGAACGAACGCCCCGAAGTTGAAACCCTCGTAGAACGCGTGGACAAGCCGCTTCATGCGGTCCATCCCTTGCAGGAACTGCGGGCCCCAGGATCCGAGGCGCTGCCCTGAAAAATCACCGGAGTCAAAGGCGGCCCGGATGGAGTCGGCGGCGAATTCGCCGCTCTTCAGGGCAAGAAAGACCCCGGAACTGTAGACGGGATCCAGAAAACCGAAGGCATCACCCACCAAAACCCAGCCATCCCCGGCAAGTTGCGAGGATTTGTAACTGAAATCTTTGGTGGTGTAAAAACCGGTGACCCGTTGGCCCGGCATGACCCGCCGCTTGGCTCCCGGGCAGCGTTCTAACTCCTCCTGGAAGATGGTTTCCGCGTCTCCCCGACCTTTCATGAGGTAATCGATCGGCCCCACCACGCCGACGGAGACAATGTCGTCGGCCAGTGGGATGTACCAGAACCAGCCCTTTTTCTTTTGCAGGGCGAGCACCAGCGTGGCACCCTCGTCCAGCCCACCCTCACGCGAGGCGCCCTTGTAATAGGTCCACACGCTGGCGTTGCGCAGCATGGGATCCGCCACCTTCAGGTTGAACTTGTTGGAGATCAGGGAGCTTTGACCGGTGGCATCGACCACCACATCCGCGTGGATGTCAAACTCGCCAAAGCCCTGCTGGTGAACCCGGGCGCCCGTCACCTTCCGGGGATTGTCCGGGCAGGTGATCACATCCAGGGCGCGGGCGCCCTGCAGCACGGTGGCTCCATGCTTGGCGGCATTTTCCACCAGCATCGAGTCAAACTCGCTGCGCACCACCTGCCAGGTTTGCGCGCACTCGTGGGGATTGTTTTCGAAAAAGTAGAAGGGCTGGGATTCCTTGCCGGTGTCGGTGACGAACTGCACCGAGTACTTCACGGTGTGGCGCGAGGCTTTCAACTGGTCGAGCACGCCCAGCCGTTTCAGTGTCCAGTAGGTGTCGGGCATCAGCGATTCGCCGATGTGGAACCGCGGGCCCTTTTCGCGCTCAAGCAGGATGGTATCGAGGCCGTTTTGGGCGCACAGGGCGGCGGTGGTAGCCCCGGCGGGGCCACCGCCAAGGACCAGAACCTGGGCTCGTCGGGCGGCTTGGCTGACCATGACGGTCTCCCGAAACAATTGTTGAAACAATAATCATTTAAACTAATAGCCTTGCAATCGGCCAGCGTCAAGCAGTTGCCTGAATGAAAACCGCCGTTGTTTGCCCAGGTTTACAAACGACCCCAATGTCCGATTTGCCGAGGGGCCCGGAATGTCCAGCCAGACCGGATCCTTTGCCAAGGGGATCCCTCACGCCGTATCCTATGCAAGCGAGGCGATTTAGGGCGTGATGAGGTGAAGCGGAAATGGCCAGTGGAAACAATCCGCCCGGAGCGACCATCCGCTGTCCGGGGTGCCAGCAGAAGCTTCTGGTGGGGCCCGAACTGCTCGGCAAGGCTTTCCGGTGTTCCAAGTGCGGTAAAACCTTGCAGGTGAAAGCCCCTCCCCGCGAGGAGGCACCCCCTAACCCTCCGACGGACCGGCCAGCCCCACCAGCCCCTGTGCAGCCGTTGGAGCTTCCCCCGGTATTGCCGCCGGTGGACAAGCCCGTCGGCAAGCTGGGGGAAGCCGGGGCCAGCCCCACTTCCATGGCACCGGTTCGCCGGTCGCACAGCGGAACCAGTCCCCGGCATTGGGTGATGCTGGGTTTGTTGTCCGTCTTGTCGGCGGCCATGGTGGCTGGAGCCATTTATTCCTGGCGGGTGGTGTTGGATAGGGAAAGGGAGGTCCAGTTGGCGCGGGAGGCGGCGGCCCAGACGGCCCAGGCTCCACCTACTGAAAACGGGATCCAGGGTGGCGGTGATAAGACGGCCGCACCCGGGGCGCGCGTCAATGGGCCCGGCCCAGCCGTCAGCTTTCCACGCCGGGCCTTGTTGATCGCCATCAACGAGTATCTGTATGCCAACCCGGTGCAGTTGGGTTTCGCCAATTCCTGGAAGGGGCTCGACAAACTGGGGCGGGCGCTGCAGGTGGGCCTGCGATTTCCAACCAACCAGGTGGCCCACTTGAGCGACGCGGTCCCGGGCGGCCCCATTCCCCTGAAACGGAACGTGGAAAAGACCCTGGAGGGTTTTTGTGGTTCCTGCCGCAAACAGGATCAGGCCCTCATCTGGTTCACCGGCCATGCGGCCATGGTGGGGGACAAGGCCTTTTTGGCCCCTTTGGATGGGGACCTGACCCAGGAGGCAACGCTGATCCCGTTAGCCTGGGTTTTTGACCAATTGAAGACCAGCCCGGCCCGCCAAAAGGTGCTGGTGCTGGATGTTTTCCGCTTCAATCCGGTCATCGGCCACGAGCGGCCCGGGAGTGAGCCCTTGCCTGAGGGCTTTGAGAAATTGGCACTGGCTCCGCCCGAGGGGGTGGAGGTGGTGCTGGCTTGCAGCAAGGACCAAAATTCCTACGAGACCGAGGACGAGCCGATGGGGGTTCTACCCTTCGCTTTGGCGGAGGTGCTGAATGCCATGACCACGCGCGACATGACGCCCGATGATCCGCTCCCGGTCAGCGCCCTGGTGGAGAAAATCAACCAGGGGGTCACCAAGGATGTTCGGACCCCTATCAGGTCCCTGGCCGAACGGCTGGAGACCACCAAGAGGGATGGCAAGCCGGTGGAGATGAAGGTGGCCACCGCTGGCAAGCCGGGGCAGGGCGGGGCAAAGTACGACCCGTCTGAAGCGGCCGCCGTTTCGCCGGTTTTGGCTCGCACGCAGGAGGAGAGCAAGGCGGGGCGGGAATTGAACGCGCAGGTGTTGAAGGAACTGGCGTTGCCCCCCATCAAGCGGGGCCGGGCGATTGGGGACCTGCATGTGGAAACCCTGCCGGTGCTGGGGGTGGAGGAGGCGGCCAAATACCGCGACAATCCCAAGGAAGAAACACCCCTGCAAAAGGCGATGAAGCAGGCGCAGGTCGACCTGTGGGCCATATCCGGCCTGAAACCGCCGGCTGACCTGGAAAAACAGGTCTCCGAAGTGCGCAGGCAGAAGAAAGTCAACCTGGAGACGATGGTCGATTATTATGGCAAGCCGGCGGAGGAGACTCGGTTCAAGGCCAGCGTCGAGTCCAACCAGAAGGATGTGGCCAAGGTTTTCGCCATCGTGGAGGGGGATTACGAAGCCCTGAAGGAGTTGGGGGAGGATGTGGAACGGGAACCCAAGCGCCTTCAGGCGCATTACCTGTTCCTGAAGGCACGGCTGGAGGCGCAGATAGCCTACCTGTACGAGTACCAGTCCGCCCTGGGCTCCATACGCAAGGAATTTCCCGCGCTGGAAAAGGGGCATTCAGGCTGGCGTCTGGCGAGCAGTTCCAAGCTGCGCGGTGACCGGGCTGGCAAACAGGCCGACAAGGACCAGAAAGCCGACCTGAAAAAGCTGATCGACAAATACCCGGGTTCCCCGTGGGCTGTCCTGGCCCGCCGCGACATGCTCACCGCGCTGGGCCTGGAATGGCAAAGCGCGGCGAAGCGGGAGTGAAACTTATGCGACGCCTTCCAGACCAAGCTGGCGGAAAAGCCGTGCTGGCATGGGATGCTCCAGCTTCCAGACGATACTGATCGGCCGATTGCCTGAATGTCTCAAATAACAGCAGGGGCCCAGGAAGTGGTACGGGGAGGCCCGCCCTGTATTGGTTGTCCGTTTTTCCCGAACGAAGAGCAGAGGGGTATATCCCAGATCCCTGTGGCGCAGGTACCGGTTGCCGGTTTCGGATTCCACGGCTGTCGTACTTTGGGTTTGCCAATGGAATTCCGATGGGGACAGGGCAAAATCTTCGTACAGGGTTGTGGGTGAGTAATCCGCTTCGGTTTTCTGAAGGGTGACGAAAAACACATCCAGTTTCTTTTCAGGAAG
>DKBS01000159.1 GCA_002451275.1 Planctomycetaceae bacterium UBA6894
ACCGGGTCCTTTTTTTTCGTATTGTTTCGGTTCAATCCTTAGTTTCGAATCAGCCAAACGCCGGCTCGTCTCAGCGCACAGGACTAGACTCGGAGATCAATTCCGAGTGCGGGACGCTTGTTCCCCTTCGCACAAAACCTGGCCCGGAGGACCTTCTTTACGCTGCCCCAGGCCTGCCCGTGAAGCTTTATCCCAACCACCAAAGAGAAAGGGCCCCGGGGAATTCCCTGGGGCCCTTGATACTTTCAGGGCATCCTTGCCCCGAAGGCATGTTCCATGGAAATATCAGGCCGCCTTGCGCAAGGGAGCGGGCTCGGCGCCATTCTTGCGGGCCTTGGCAAAGTCGATCATGCAGCGAAACACTTGAATATCGAGACCACTGGAGGTCGAGCAGGCTGGCTGCCACTGGATCCCGAGGGCCCACCACGGATCTTCGAGGGATGTCTCGATGGCCTCGACCATGCCATCGAGTGCGGTTGCGCCCACGCGGAAAGCGCGGGCCACCTTGCCCAGGCAGCGGCGGTGCTCGCTGTTGACTATCACCTCACCCTCGCCGAAGAGACGCGCCAGACGGCTCTCCTGGCTGATGTTGAGGGAGTGGCGGAGGCCGCGCTCAGGGGGGTGGCGATGCTGCAGGGCCTCAGGAGCCTCGATGGAGATATCGGTCATCAGCGTGCCGCCAAAAGCGGAGTTCATGGCGTGCATGCCGTGGTCAATCGCCAGGGTAGGGATGCGAAGCTTGCGGCAGGCGATGGCACATTCCTCGAGATCCTGCACCCGTGGGGCGCGGGCATCGTATCCGGCAAGGATGACACCTGTCATGTCGCGGAGAATGTTTTCCCAGGATCCTTTGGGCGCTGATTCCCCCAGCAGAACCGGTTCAGCCTCGGCCACCTCGACCGCAGACTTGATTCCCGCAGCCCACAGGCCGCTGCCATGTTTGCGATCAGCGAAGTAGGATTCCGGGCCAAAGACAGCGATGCGTGGAAGTTCAGCGATTGCCAACATGATGTGAGAGATCCTTCCGGTTTCGCCTCCGGGCTTCCTGCCCTGGATTACGGCAAGCCGACAGCTGCCAGCTCAGGGGATGTTATAAACCGGCAGAAACCGATGTTCCAGCTGTAATTGAAAAATTTTCCCAAAAATTTTCCGGGACAATCCCGCCCAATTTGATGGTTGTCTAACAGGGTGACAGGGCGCATCCTGTTGTTGAGGCGCCTCTTGGGGAACATCGAACCGCCGGGCGGGAATCCATCGGCGCATGCCGGGAAAAACAGGGGAAGAGCGAACCCATGGGGCCCGAAAGCATGGCTGTCGAATCGGAAAACAGCGTTGAGAAGGTCCGGGTCCACCCACTGGACGGTCCCCTTCTGGAATTGGCACGGGCGATGCTTTCCGGTGAGGGTGGAATGCCATCGTTTCCCCTGTCACGCGTGGGGGGCAAACCCCACGACACCTTGAGCGCCGCCGGGGCGGCACTTTTGAAAAGCTGGCTGCGACGGTCAGCACCCCGTTTGCTGGCTAAACATGGCGGCGGATTGATACGCCCTTGGCCCGAGCAAGGAGGCCTTGTCCGGCAACCCATCTGGCAACGGGCCTCTGGAAAGACATTACACCTCTCCTTTGGACACCACGCATGGGAGCTTCTGCGCTGGCTGGCCAGGCTGGATATGGAAACCACCCGGGATGGCGTCCGGGTCAGCCCGCAGCCCCCGGCTTGGCAGGCGGATACCGGGCAGGCTTTCCTGATGTGGCGTCTGGCGGACAGCCTGCCCCCCTCCGGCGGGGCCGGAGCCGTGCTATCTGCCGCCCTGCCGGCATGGGTCGGCGATCACCTGCTCCTGTGGATGGCCTATCCGCGGATTGCAACGCCTGAAGGAGCCCGCCCCTGGACCGGGTGGCTGGATGGAGGATTCCTCACCCAACTGGAGGCGTGTCAGGGGTGGGTGGCCCAACGCTGGCGGGAGGAACTGGGCGAATTGGCGATGGCCCCCAAGGACCCGGAACTTTGGATCGGGTGCATGGAAAACCTGTGCGGCCGCGCAACCGCCGTGCTGAACTGGTCGGCGGGCACCGAAGGCCGGTGGGACCTGGCGGGGCCCTTATACCGGGCATGGTGCTCCCCCTCGACCATCCATGTTCTGGACACCATGGAGCGACTGAAACCGCAACTGTTCCGCGAGGGTCTATCCCACGGGCAGCCATGGGCCGGGCGTATGAAGGCCTTTGCCTCCGTGGCGGAGGCTTTCGCCCGACATCACCAGCAGGCCGCGTCCCGGCTGTTTTACGACGAGGATCACGCAGCCGCCCAGGCCCTGCTGCACCAGGTCTCCCACCTTCCGGGTACGAACGACCTTGGAGCTTGGGTGAAGTATGTCACCAGCCGGGTCCATGCCGCCTGCCAGCCTTGAAAAGTCGTTTTTCGCCTGCTTGCCGGACCTACAATAACAGGATGGCAAACGCAGGCAGTCCAAGTATTTGAAGCTGGACCAAGATTGACCGGAAAAAGGGAACACGAGGCACCAGAAACCAACATGAGTTACGCCTACCGGATTGAGGTGAAGGAATCACGACTGGTGGAAGTGGCCGGAAAGGACAGCTTCACCACCCGGGTGGAAGTGGTGGATGTGCTTCCCGCGCCTGAGATGCGGACCATTCTGGAGCGCAAGCTGGCGGAGGGTGGCTACCAAAAAGACGGGGAGGAGATGGTGCGGACCGAGGGGTCTCTGGAGGTTCGCGTGAATCCCGGCAGCCGGGAGGTGGTGGTATCCAGCACCCGCCAGGCTACCCGCCAGGTGGATGTGCGGCTGAACCGTAGCCTGGAAGCCCACACCACCGCCGAAATGACCGGCGCCAATCAAAAGCGCGACGAAATCCGCAAGGAATTGGAAAAAGAGGCAAAGGAAAAGCTCGACCAGCAGGCCAAGGTGGCCGGCTCGCTGATGGAGCAGCAACTGCGGGAAACCGCCACCCGGACCCTGAAGGAATCCCTGCCCGGAATCCGCGAGGAACTGGGGCGAATCGGGCACGCCACCCAGGCGGAAGCCCTGGAAACCAAAGCGCGCCGAATGGGAAGGGTGGAACGCGTGGAGCACGACCCCAAAAACCAGTCCATGACCATCGTTGTCAAGCTGGACTGATCACGCTGGCTCCCACACCCAACCTGTTCCGGCCCCTTGACCGGCTTCACCCCCTACTCTTTGGAACAAGCATGCCCCCTGTCTCACTAGCCCTTCGCCCGGGCGACTGCCCCGCCTCGTTAACCGACCAGGAAGCGATTGAAACCGCCTACTCCGCCGACTTGGCCGAAGTGGTTCGCAAGCTGACCCGGGGCGTCTCGGTGCTGATGGAATGCGAGAAGGAGATTTGCCTGCATGTGCTGATGGCACTGCGCACCCGACTGAAAAGCCTGAAGCCCGCGCGTGAGATGGAAGTGATCAGCGGTAGGCCCAGCACCGACCCGAACGCCGGTAACCTGCTGCAAAGGATGTTGGGCGAACTGGAAAAAGCGGCTGCCCAACCGCCTGGCAAGGTGAACATCCTGCCCCACCTGGACCTGCTGACCACCTCGGGCGGGCCGACCATCACTGATACCGGGCGTGAGGCGGTCAACCAGCTTTACCAAAACCCCCAGCATGTCTGGCTGGGTTTTGCCGACCCCACCCTGCCCTTGCCCGGCGTGGTACGCAACCTGTTTCCGCACCGGGTCCAGTTGATGGGGATCCCGAGGGAAAAACTCGCCTCCCTGATCACCTCCACGGAAAGCCGGAAATTTGGCGAAAGCGTCCATGTGGGCGAGGTGTACCGGTATGTTTCGGGCACCAACCCCGTCCGGCTGCGCCGGTTGCTGGCGGCTATTGAGGGGCAGGACCTTCCCGCCTCGCCGAAAGCGGCGCTGGCCCAGTTGCGGCAGGGAACCCTGCAAGCCGGCCTGGAAATGCCAACGGTTGACCTGGACCGGGATATCGGCGGCTACGACCGTGTGAAACGACGGATTCGCGAAGAAATTCTCGACATTCTGAACCTGCGCGACAACGCCGACGACCAAGACCGGGCACGGGATCTGGAGGCGCTGCTACCTCGCGGCCTGATTTTCTGGGGTCCACCCGGTACCGGGAAAACTCTTTTCGCCAAGGCGATGGCCACTGCATTGGGCGCATCGGTGCAGGTGGTGTCCGGACCGGAACTGAAAAGCAAATGGGTGGGTGAGAGCGAGGAAAACCTGCGGCGGATCTTCGTGCAGGCCAGACAATCCGCCCCATCGGTGATCATTTTCGACGAAATTGATTCGTTTGCCGTGGCGCGGGGTACCTTCACCGGATCGGGTGTGGAGCACTCGATGGTGAACCAATTGCTGACCGAGATGGATGGCTTCCGCAAGGAGGAACTGGTGTTCGTGGTGGCCACAACGAACCTGGTGGAGGCATTGGACCCTGCGCTGTTGCGCCCCGGACGGTTTGAGTACCAGATTCATGTGCCTTACCCGGCCAAGGAAGCCCGGCGGGCGATTCTGGAAGTGCATGGCAGGGCCATGGGATTGCCTTGGGACGAGGCCTCGCTAGCCCATGCCGTCCGCCGCACCCGGGGCGTGCCGCCGGGTGCCTCGCGGGCCTCCCGCTGGTCGGGCGACCACTTGCAGGCGTTTTGCAGGTCCTTGGCCAGGTCGAGGCTCCGTCAGTCGAAAATCAGCGGCATCACCATCGCGGAGGTGGAGGAGGCCCTTCGTGGGCAGGTCGAGAGCAAGCTGCTGAGCCGGGAAGAAGCCCGCGTGGTCGCGGGGCATGAGTGCGGCCACGCCGTGGTGGGCCTTGCTCTGGAACGGGCCCCGCTGCCGGAGCGTATCGCGCTGGGTGATGACATTGCCGGCGCGCTGGGTTACGTGGAAACAGGCCTGGGGCGGCGGATCCATTCGGTGCCAGAGCTTCTGGATGCGGTGTGCGTGCTGCTGGCGGGTCGGGAAGCGGAGCTGCTCCTGGAGGGCGAACTGTCGCTGGGCAGCGGGCACGACCTGTGGGAAGCGACGCGTGTGGCGCGGGAATTGGTGGAGGTGTACGGCATGGGCGGCGACACCACAGGCGTGTGCCACTACGGGGCCCGGGACGGCAGTCCGGAGCGCTACAAGGACCTGTCCGCGAGTGTTCGCGAGGCGCTGGACACCGAGGTGCGCAGGCTGCTGGACGAGCAGGTGCTGCGCGCCCGCTCGATCCTGACCGAGCGGAGGAAGCTGATGGAATCCCTTCGCGCCAAATTGCTGGAAAAGACACGGCTGGAGTCGGACGACATTGCCAACCTGCTGGAAAAGCAGGCGCCCGACCTTAAGGACCGTATCAAGGCACTGCGTTCCGAACGGGACGAGGACGAGCCCGAATAATGGCATGGGAAAACACCTGGAGAAACACCATGGCTGAAATGGTTCTCAAGCTATCGCGTGATCCCGCAAGCGGCAGACCGGTGGTGGTAGTGGAATTGCACTCCGATGCCGACTCCCTCCCTTTTGAGCACGAGGAGTCCCACCGGAAGATCATTGAAAACCTGATCGGCCGCGGCCTGATCGGGCAGGGTGAGGATCCGGAATTGATCATTTCGCGTGCGGACAAGAAGGGAAATCCCTTGCCCCCGGAGGGCGAGACCACCCCGGCGGGCGAACCACACAAACAAGCCGGCGGCCGCTGAGCCTCCTCCTTCCCACCTTGACCGCGACCCGACGGAACCGATGATGGCCAAGGCTTGGACCTGCGACAACGAATCCCGACTGCGGGCCATATTCAGCCTTGAACCCAAGCTGGCCAGCCGTCTGGTACCCTGCCGGCACTGGCAGGTGGAAGGTCGTGTCCTCCTGCAACCGCACAAGACCCTGCCGCCCGCGTTGGCCGCCCGAGCCACCGATTTGGGGCTGCAGGCGATTCAGGTGGAGCCGCCAAAAGATGCCGCCGAGGCGGTCAGTCCCTGGCAACTGTTCGCCCTGGAAGAGGCGCCTTTGCCCGAAAAACTGGGCGAGGAACCGGTTCCGATCCTTTTTCTCTGCCCGGACAACGCCACGGTGGTGGATCTGGCCGCCCGGATATTGGAACTGGGCTGCGACCAGATGCGGGCGGGCAGCCTGCCCGGAGGCTTGGTGGCGCTTTGGGCGGCCCATCCACCTTTGTTTGTGGTGCTGACCGCGCTGGACCAGCCCCGCACCCGGGTCCTTTACGAGCAGAGCCCGGGTGTGTTCAGCCCGCTGCGCGCGCGCCATCCGTTTCTGGATGGACTGGTGGTGGCTCAGGGCACCTGGCTGATGCTGGAAGCGCCCACGGGGCACACTTGTCTCCAACAGGAAGCGCTGCAACCGCTGGATCAACACTGGCAGTTGCTGCAGGCGGAACACGAGGCCTTGCAGCCGGCGGATTGGGGTCAAATGATTCCGGTCCCCCTGGCCCTGATCCCCTCCTCGCTGCCCTCAGGGAAGGAGTGCCTGTGGAAAATCGACTCCGAGTTGCTGCCGACTTTCCTCGAGTGGGTGAGCCAGGCACCCGAGGAGCAGTTATGCCAGCTTGAATGGATTGCGCTGGACATCGGAGCAAACCGTTCCTTTCTGGTGCGACCGCTCATCCAGACCGCCCCAGTTTCGCTCCCCGTCTTTTCCACCGCGTACGAGCGGGCCCATCCCATGGAATCGATTTTCATCCCCTCGGGAACGCGGCTCTGCCCGCCTCTGCGGGTGGAGAGATTGCGGGAGGCGGCGGGGTTGGGCCCGGGTATGATCGCCTGGCTGGAGACAGACACAAGCCATCCGCAAAGACTGGCAAAAAGCCAAACGGTGGCCGCGGCGGCCTTCCGCTCCCTGGAATCCTGCCTGGAATACCAGTTGGCGGCCGAACCGGAAGTTTTGGAGGCTTGGCAGGAAAGTATTGGGTTTTCCGACCTGGAAGAGATGGTTTTCGAGCCCATCCAGACCTCCGTCGTCAAACCCCGTCATGACAGGGAAACCCCCGTGGCCTCATCCAGGCCGGCGGGCGAAGTCCCCGGCCCCACGACTGGCAACGCCCCCACAGCGGAGATCCAGTCAGCCGCCAAAAAACGCAAAAAAAACGCGACCAAAGCAGCCCCCGGCAAGGAGGGGGCCGAAAGCAACCACGCCTCCGTTCAGGCAAGCCTTGCTCTGGAACAATGGCTGGAAAGACCGGGAGCGCTGCATGATCCCGATCGGATGGAGCAGGTAGGCCCCCTGGCGCAAATCCTCTCGGGCGCCCACCGGCACCGTGACGCCTCGGACATTCTTTTGCTGCAATGGTGGGCCAGGTCACCCCTGCGGGAGCCCTGGACAAATACCGGTATAGCCGCCATCACGTCCCAGGAAAGGGAAGCCCTGACCCAACAGGCCGGGGCCTTGGCGGAAGAGATTTTCAAGAATCCGGCCATTTTGGTCCGCAAGGAAGGCATCACCGGTGAAAACCGGGTGGCTGCCAGCCGCTGGCTGGCGCTGGACATCGCCTCACGCGGGACGAAACAAGTCCCTTCGCCCGATTGGTCCGGCCTTTTGGAGCAGGCGGAACCCTGGATGCCAGTGCGGCACGCCTGGGTGGCCTGGATGAACTGGCGGGCGATCACCGGCGATGTCCAGGCACTGGCCTTGGCCCATGACCGGCTTTTGCGCCGGTTGGCCCAAGGGCTGGAAGTGGGCAGGGATTCACCGCCCTTCCTGAGTGGCAGACTGCTGCGGGAACGCGGCGGGCGATCCGATGCCGTTCGATTGCTCGAGGCCATGCGTGAAAGTTTTTCGGAGCGCATGCCCCTGCGGGAATCGGATCGGGCCGATCGCATGACCGGGGCACTTGCCCATGCGCTTTTTGCCGCCGGCGCCCTGCGCGCTGGGGAACCGGCGCAGGCTGCCACCCTTTGGGAAAATGCTGCGACCTCGCTTGAGGGTGAGGGGCCGCTGGGAAAGGTGCTGCGCGCAGCGGTGGAGGAGCGTCTGGCGCAGATACGCGCCAACATGCCCCAAGACCAGACCCCGCGCGCTTTCGCTCCCGACGCGACCAGGGGCCTTTCGGCGACCGACCGGTACCGCCTCGACAATTTGCGGAAAGTGTTGAATTTCCTTGAACCCTCGCAATCCATCAATCCCGTGAGCCATTACCTGGCAGGGCTGACAGCAGCCAGCGGCACCAACCCCCTCCGGGACCGGGCTGTTGGCATCCAAAACGCCCCGGCGGAGCAAGTTCGCCCGTTACTAGCCGCCGGTCTCAATGATCTCGAAACACTTTTGGCTGGAAACAGCGGGGGCCAGGCGGACGAGTTGGACAATTGCCTGCAGTTGCTCCAGACGATCCAGGAACGGGCCGGGCAGGCGACCGTTGAAATTGCCAAACGCTCTCTGTTTCTGGGCAACCTGCTGACCCGCCGGCTGCTGGAGGGAACCGGCAACATTTCGCGGGAACGGTCGATGCAATTCTGTCTGCGGCTGCTGCGCGGAGCCCTGCATGCCGCGGGCCCCTGGGGCCTGCGGGACGAGGTGGACAAATGGCTGCACGCCGCACTGGAACCGGATGCCGACAGCCCTGGGCTTTTCGCCCTGCTGGCGCAAACCGGCCAGGGCAGGCTGGTGGGATCGCTCCTGCAGGAGATGGTGGGCAGGCTACGGGCCTGGGACATGGAAACAGCAGGCTTCGCACTGGTGGATGGGCTGGAAAAAGTGGTGGGCCTGACTGGCCCCGAGGATCAGGCGTCGCTTCGCTTGATCCTTGCCGCCCAGCTTGCCCGGCGGGGCCAGACCGAAAGGGCGGACCTCTTGGTAGAACAGTCGATGCCAGTGATCACCCAGGCCAGGGAGAGCCGTCAACCCCTCCGTGGGCCAGCCGTGGAGCAACGCCTGGAACTGGCTCGGGCTTTGGTCATGTTTTCCCTCGAGACGGAACCGGCCAAAGGTATCCGCTGGGTGGAGGCGGCCACAGAAATGCTGCCGGCCCTGGTTCCCCCCTTCCAGGGTGCTGGACTGTCGCAAGCCGCCCATGGAAAGGTCCTGAAGGTGGTGGAAACCCTGGTCCTTTCGCTGCACAGCGCGCGTGACATCGAAGCCCAGAGCGGGTGGTGCGAAGAAGAGGAAGCCATGCTGCGCCGGGTGATCCTGGCGCAGGCGCGCATTGCTCTGCCCTGAGCACCATGAACCACTGGCAAGACACTAAAACGCAAACGGAGTCTCATGTGACAACACCCCAAGGCACACTGGCACAAATCAGTGGTGAACTGGAAACCGCCCGCCAGAAAATCGATCGTTTCCGGCTGTCACTGGGGCGCCACCTGGTGAACAAGCAGGAATTGATCGATCTGCTGATCCTTGGCGCCATCGCCCAGGAACCGGTGCTGCTGGTGGGTCCGCCCGGCACAGCCAAAAGCGACCTGGTGCTGAAACTGGTCGAGGGGCTGGGCCTGGCGCAGGAAGACTACTTTGAATACATGCTGACACGCTTCACCGAGCCCTCGGAAATCCTGGGCCCGCTGGACCTGGCCCAGATGAAGGACGGGAGATACCTGCGACGAACCGAGGGCAAGCTGCCCACCGCCAAAGTCGCTTTCCTGGACGAGATTTTCAAATCATCCAGCGCCATCCTGAATGTGCTTTTGACGATCCTGAACGAGCGCAAATACTATCAGGACGGCCGCCCCGAACCGGTGCCGCTGAAACTGCTTTTCGCGGCCACCAACGAGATCCCGGAACACACCGAGCTCTCCGCCCTGCGTGACCGATTCTGCCTGAAGGCGGAAAGCAAAAGCGTGCGGCATGACCATTTTGATGAATTGATCGACTCGGGACTGCGCAATGAAAGCCTCAAGTTCCGCAAGTTGGCCCCCTGGAAGGAAGGCATTTGCTCGCTGGCCGATCTGGAACTGGCCCACCAGGGGCTGGTGCTGCGGTTCGCGGAAGAATCCATTAGCCACGATGGGGGAATTTCCAACGATCGCACCCGTTTTTTCCCGGCTCCTGTTTTCGCCGAATTCCGTCGCCTGGTGGAGACCCTTTCCCGAGAACACCGGCTATATATCAGCGACAGAAAGCTAGTCAAAGTTTACAAGCTGCTTCGGGCCAGGGCTTGGCTTTTGCGGGGAGGCGAGGTGAACGTGGAGGACCTGCTCCTCCTCTGCCATCTGGGCGAGAACCTGAGGGAATTGCGCCTTCTGGAGGAGATGGTGCCACAATATTTGCGGCTGAACCGGCCCACTTCTTAAGAAAGGCTCATCGATTGAAAAGGCCTTATTTTATTTCACTTGCAGGGTTGGTTTTGCTATAGCATGGGGTGGGTGACCTCTTGGTCACTGGATACTTTTTTCAAGGAGAACCTGAAGATGCGCATCGCGCGATTCTTTGGGGTCGTCGCCGCAGCGGGCCTGCTTGTCGCAGGGGTTGCTTATGGTGACAGCCTCAAGTCCGGCCCCCAGGTCGGCAAGTCTCCCGCGCCATTCCATCCGACCCATGTGACGGGTCCGGGTGCAGGTGGCAAGGGATGCCTGGTCTGAAGCAACGGTGGTAACCCTGTCGCCATGATCTTCGCCCGCGAAGTCAGCGACAACTTGACCGGTCTGGTCAAGAAAATTGATGCCGCCACTGCCAAGAACAGCGACTGCCGCATGGGCAGCTTTGTCGTTTTCCTGAACGACGACGAGAGCCTTGAAGGCAAGCTGAAGGAAATGGCCAAGAAGGAAGGGATCGAAAAAACGATTCTGGCCACGGACAATCCTGCCGGTCCCCAGGGATACAACATCCCCAAGGATGCGGATGTGACCGTGATCCTTTACAACAAGCGGAAAGTCGTTGCCAACCACGCCTTCCGCAAGGGTGAATTGAAGAACGAGGAAGTCGAGAAGGTGGTCGCGGAACTGAAAAAGATCCTGCCCGCCAACTGATTTCTTTGGAATCACCCTTTCGGTGAACTGCACAGGCCCGCGGCGCAAGCCGCGGGTCTGTTTTTTTGCCCGGAAGCACACTTTCGTCCCCGGTCTGGTTTGGTGTAAACCTTGTGGGACGGTTGTCTCCATGGTTGACGGGGAACGAAACATGACGATCGAGAAGGTGCGGCAGGATTTCCAGGACCGGCTGGACGCCCGGCCGGCCGGCGACCGCTACCTCGACCGCCAGTGGGAACGCAGCACCCTGAAGGAAGCCCTGGCGCAGGGCGTGACAGTGGACATCGCCCGCCAAGCCCTGATTGAACTCTGCCAGGACCAGGGATTTTTGCTGGAAAGCACCGTGCTGCGGGACGCCCGTCACCGGCTCTCCGTCCGCGCCGCCGGCAACCGTGAAATAGATGAACGCGAATTCAACGATGTAACCACCTTCATCCGCGAAAAACTGGGTGACCGGCTACAGGAGGGTGAAATCCACCGGATGCTGTGCGAAATCATCGAGGATAACCAATACCCGATTAACCGGGGTGTTTTTGGGCGTGATAATTGGTTCGCCCGGGTGAAAGAGGTCGCCGGGGTGGTGTGACGGAAACCCGGTCACCCCACGGATGCGGGCGAGCGCCTGCCCCGGACCAGGCGTTCAGCCAGGCGCACCAGGCAATCCGGGCCCCGCACCAAATGGCCCTGCAACCCCGCCTGGACAGGTGCCTCCAGATCGTTGGTCACATCATCCCCCACCAGCAGGATGGCCCCGGGTGACAAACCGGTGCGCTCCGCCAAAAGCCGGTAGAAGGGTTGCGCCGGCTTCCGCCATCCCACCTCGGAACTGATCACCCAATGCTGGATCTGTTTCAGGCAGGCGAACCCCGCGCTGACACGGCGCAGCCTGGAATCAAAATTAGAGGCCACCCCCAGCACCAACCCTGAACGGGCCAGCGAGGTAAGCACGCCCTCCAGTCCGGCGCTCAGTTTCCAGTTGGCGGGGTTTCCAAAGTGTTCATGTAATTCACGGAAGCAAGCTTCCGGATTCAAGGTGTCTGGCAGGCAATCCGCCACCACCCCACGCCAGCGGATTTCCTCCGCTTCCTCGTTGGTCTGCTGCCCTTCGCAGGCAAACCGTGCCTCCTGATTGGCAAAAGCCATCCGGATGCGGGCCCGCACCTCCTCCAGCGACAGCCTGGAACCATGCCTTTTGCCCGCTGACCAGTAGGCCTCAGCCACGGAGGGACTGGGATGGAGAATGGTCCCCACCGCATCAAAAAAAACCGCCTCTATATTTTCCAGAGCCATGATCTTCCTGTTTTTACCAATCAGCAATCTGAACCAGCCCCGCCAAAAACCCGCAAACCACCCTATTTTACCGGACGCGCCATTGCTCGGCTGAAATATCCCGATGGAAACCGTCCAACGGACTTCCGGGCAACCTGGAAACGAGGCGCAGACTCTTTGGGGGGTTCCCTGTATCTTGAGGAGATGGAAAATTTGGCATCCGGCACCGTTTGACCCGTTTTGTCTGGATCAGGTCCGTCGCGCTGGAAGAAGGGGTAAGGGAATATGGCAGCCACCAAGGGAGAGCAATTCGCAGGTTTGACGGTGGCAGTGATCACCCCCTTCAAAGACGGCGAGGTGGACTACAAGGCTCTTGAAAAGCTGGTGGATTTCCATGTGGAGCAGGGTACCAATTGCCTGGCCCCTGTGGGAACGACCGGCGAATCCCCCACGCTGGACCATGACGAGCACGAAAAAGTGATCGCCACCGTGGTCCAACGGGCAGCCGGTAAGCTGAAAGTGATGGCTGGTACCGGTTCCAACAGCACCAGGGAGGCCGTGCGGCTTACCAAATACGCCGCCAAGGCGGGTGCCGATGGCGCGCTGATGGTGGGCCCTTACTACAACAAGCCCACCCAGGAAGGGTATTACCAGCACTTCAAGGCGGTTGGCGATGCTGTCGGCCTGCCCATCGTGCTGTACAACATCCCCGGGCGCACAGCTTCCAACATTCTACCGGAAACCATCGCCAGGCTGGCCGAGCACCCAGCGATTGTCGCCATCAAGGAGGCCACCGGGTCTCTGGATCAGGCTAGCCAGATCCTTTCCACCACCAACCTCACGCTGCTCAGCGGTGACGACAGCCTGACTCTTCCGCTCATGTGTATCGGTGGCCGCGGCATTGTCTCGGTGGTGGGCAACATTGTGCCCAAGGACATGTTGGCCCTGGTCAAGGCGGTGAACGACAGCAACCTGAAAGAGGCGTGCCGCCTGCACCACAAGATGTTCAATCTGGCGCGGGACCTTCTGGGAATCGCCACCAACCCGATCCCGCTGAAAACCGCCATGCGGCTTCTGGGCCGGGACACCGGGGAGTTGCGCCTGCCACTCACGCCCCTGGATGACGCCGGGGTGGCCAAGGTGAAAAAAGCCCTGCAGTCTTACGGCCTGTTGGGCTGAGAGACCGGCACGGGAGCGCCGATCACCGGCGCGCTGATGGGCATGGGAACACCGGTCGGCGTTGGGGCCGGAGCCGGAGTCGCAGATTCCGTTGGCGCGGGAACCGGCAAGGACTTGGGTCCGCTACCCGGATCGTTCGGGTCCAGCAGGGGTTCGATTTTCACATCGTCGAAGTAGGCGGTCCCCAATCCGG
This sequence comes from Planctomycetaceae bacterium UBA6894, assembly GCA_002451275.1. GTDB lineage: Bacteria > Planctomycetota > Planctomycetia > Gemmatales > Gemmataceae > UBA6894. The sequence goes on from DKBS01000159.1 coordinate 13,523, forward strand.
TAAGTGCCAGGGTCACATGAATTTTCCCGCTTTCCGGCACTTCCCGGAACAGCGTGACCTGACGCCAGCCAGGAGTCTGGTGCAGGCGGACTGCCATCGGCTCCCCGGCTGCTGAATCAAAGAAGAGGGCACCATCGCCCGTCGCGGCCAGCGGCTGGGGAATCTGCACCCAGGCGCTGATGCGCACAGGCATGCCGGGCGGCAACTGCATGGCGGGGGAGTGGATTGCCACCAGCGCCCGCTCCAGCGCCACAGGCGAGTTTTTGGCGTCCTTCGGCTGGATGCGCAGCATGAGGCACTGCTTGCCGCCGTGGGCGTTGTTGTCCACGCGACGGGCCCCAACCACCACCGGATCCAGCGTCGCATCCTCCTGAACAGTCCACCCGGGCAGGTTCAAATCCGGCGCGGCTTCGAAATCCCCGCCCGGCAGCACATTTTCCGCCAGGGGCATGGAGCGCATGCGGTCCATGAATTGCCAATGCCGTGCCAAAGTGTTGAAACTTCCCGACCAGGGGGTAGCCAGCGGCGTGTCCAATTCACGCATGGCCTTCTCCCAGTGAGACCGCATGAGGATGCGCAAAGGCCGCATCACGCGCTGGGCCTCGGCGTAAGCGTCATTGTGCTCGCCGTTGCGCCTGTAGGCGGCGCTTTGTTCCAGGGATTTCTGGGCCCGCTCCAGCAAAGGCTCGGCATCCGCCTCGCCATGGCCTATCTGGTTCAGGTCAGCCACCACTGTCCGGGTTTTGGTGAGGCTTTCAGCAGCTTGGTCATAAGACCATTGGGCGGCTGTGCGCGCCACCCTGCGCTGCTGTTCCTGGAATCGGACAACAGGACCGTTCGGCCCCAGATCGGAGGTGATCACAACCGCGGTGGCCATGTGAAAATCGCGCACCAGCACCTCCATGCCACCAGCCTTGCGCTGCCAAGGAAGCGACCGAACACCACCAGGGCTGATTTCCCATGCGCTGGTGCCGACCGGCACATGGGGCACCAGCACCTTGAGTGCTTGCGCGGCACCTTGTGCGGGAACAAATTGGGTATGGTCCCCGAACCAGACAGGCATGACCAAATAATGTTTGTCACAGCGAAGAACGGCTGCTTTCGCCTGCGGGTGGGAAGTGTCCACCCAGCGGGGCTCCTCACCCGTCACCAGCAGAGGCTCCAGCAGGCTGATTTCCAGATTGAGCAGGGCCAGGGCCAGAAGGCGGTCACGCCCGGAATGGCTGTCGGAAAGATATTTGTCGGACCAGTAACCGATGCCACGCATTCCCGAACCGATGGCAATATAGGTCATTAGGCGAATCTGCTCGGGAGTGGGCCCCACCGGCTCCTGGAAAGGCTGGTTGGGATCCTGCCGGTAGGCGGTTTTGACATACCAATCAGGCAGATGGGTCTGCACCCAGGTCCATGTGTAGGTGCCGGGTGAGGCATATTGGCGGCGGAGCATCAGCCAGTCGCGGTACTGGGTCAGATCCATGCCGGTGTAGAGTGGCCAACGGTGCATGCCCAGCATGACTTGCTCAATCGAACGGCTGTAGCGCCCAAAGCCGTCCCAGACATCGACGGCGACAGGACGACCGGGATCCGTCGCGTGGAAGGAACGGGCCATGGAGGCCAGGCGACCGGATTCCTCGCTGGGCAGATTGTTGCCCAGGTTCCATGCCAGCACCGAATCCTTCTCCATGAACCGGGACATTTTGCGGCCCAGGCCACTGGCGCTGGTCAGGTTGGCTGGCGCGCCTGTCAGGTCCTCAGGCTGTGGTTCGACAGACGGGACGAGCATGAATCCCTGCTTGGCGGCATCCTCTACCACCGACTCATTCGCCTCGGCGTTGAGCCACAGGGTGTTGAAACCTGCATCGCGTAACGTTTTTACCGGGGTACCAGAATGGCGCATGGCGCGCATGAAAAACCGGTCCCCGGCCACCTGGAGCGAATTCCCGCGCAGTTGTACCTCGGCTGGCTTGGCGCTGCCGGCGGCGCGTTTTCCCGGGCTCGATGTCCCATCGGGCAGATGCACCTCGGCCTTGGGTGCGGTGGGCGCGGCCTCCATCAGGGGACTGACCTCGAGGTCATCGATCCAGGTTTCTGTCACTCCCGGCCCGCCATAGAGGTTGAGGACCACGCGATCGATGTATGCATCCTGAAGGATCAGGTCGCGTTTCAGTTCGGCGCGTGCCAATTGGACCTGATCGCGGAGTTTTTTCACGGGTTGGCGCAGGGCCAACTGCTGCCACCTGCCCGCAAGCTGGTAGGTATCCCCCGGCACCATGACCGTGAGCGGCTGTTCAAGATTTTTGGGATCGCGTTCACGGGGCAAAACCACCCGTACTACAAGGGCCATGCCAGGCCTGTTGGCTCGGAACCACAAACTGCAGTTCAGGTCCTCGGCGACCAGCGCCTTGCCCGGATCGATATGGAAATGGACAAAGGTGCCCCGCTCGGCAGTGAAGGCGATGGATTCGGCTTTTTGACCACTATGTGCGTGGTCTGTCGAGGTGCCCTGCGCCACATCCTTGGGCTGAGCATCGCTGGGCCCTTGGACCCAGAGGGGTTCCCGCCCCTCGAAGCCCTGCTGCAAGGCCACCTGTCCCCATGCTTGCGAGGGAAGGGCGAACCCCACCCAGCACACAGCCAGCAGGCTGAAAACCCTCAAAGCAGCAGAACATTTGGTTGGCCCAGCCATGGGCAGCACCCTCACCCCAGAACCGGCTAGCCGGTTTTTACAGACCTTGGTGAGGGCGATAACATCCCGGGCGGAAAGACGGCAAGCGCAACCGGTAGCTGGGCAAAAGCCGCAAGAATAGAAAACCTGGGCCCCCTGCCTAAAATAGTCAGTATTTGGGTGCCCGGCCCAGTTCCTGGGTGGAGAGCAGATAGTAAAACCGCCCGTCATCGGAATCGGGCACCAATTCCATCAAACGATTGGCTGCGGCATTCTGCTCGACGCTGTACTGGGACAGGTCAAACTTTTTGGAATCGAGCACCAGAAGGCGGACGAGGTTGCGCTGCCCGTTTTCCTCCGACTGGAAAAGGATCTGGGGCACCTTCTGGCCCTGCAATTCCGTCACGCCATGGCTGATGACCTGAAGATAGTTGAGGGACTCAGGCAACCGTGCAATCACCCCAAGCCGGGCGAAGGAATCAACCAGTTGCTCCATGCGCTCGTGGGAGGTGGGGCCATCGACTTGGCCGGAGGTCTCAAGCAACCGTGCCAAGGCATCGGCGTCCAAGGGAGCTGTGGGGGGTCTGAGCCACAGCCCAATACCCGCCAGGGCCAACAACGAGGCAGCCACCATGCCGGCGATCATGGGCATGCGCTTCCTGGACCGGACCGGTTGGGTAGGAAATTGGCCCACGATGCTGGACGCCAGATTGCGCGGCACCGGAACCGCGCGGATATCCCGGGCGATGCGGTTGTCCTCGCGGGACCGCTGGTTCCACCAAGCCTGGCATTCCGAGCAGGATTTGAGATGGACCTCCACCGCATCGAGGTCACGCCAATCCGCTTCCCCCAACCGTGGTAGGTTCAATTCCAGAATGGTCTTGGCTGTTTCACATCGCATACGACACCTCAGTCTTTCGGCAAATCATCCAGGGAAGGCTCGGCCAACCGGACTCCCTCATGGCGCCCATCCTCGGGCCACGGGTAGCGCTGGCGGATCCAATCCTTGGCCCGGGCCAGCCGACTCATCACGGTTCCGATGGGCACTCCGATTTGATCGGCGATTTCGCGATAGCTGAACTCCTCGAAAAAAAACAGAATCAATGGAGTTCGATACCCTTCCGGCATCTGGTTCAATAAACGCTGCAGGAGCTCCACATCCGGGCCATCCTCCTGAAGCCGGGTGGTTGCCGCGTCCTCGGGAAGATCTTCGGGAAGCTGGGCAAACTCAGCCTGCTGCCGCCTGCGTACCCGCATCAGGAAGCAATTGCGCAGGATGCTGAAAAGCCAACCTCGCACCGCTTCCGGAGCCCGCAGGGGACCGGTCGCCTTGGCGGCTGCCAAGAGGGTGTCATGCACCAGGTCCTCAGCGTCTTGATGGCTGCCCGAAAGACGGAAAGCAAAACGAAACAGGGGAGCATGATGCCGCTCCACCCACTCCAGCCATTGTTCCCGGGTCATGGATTTGCTGTCTGCCAACGCACGCCGCCTTTCCTGGCAACATGCAAAAGGATGCATGGTTTCCCTATTTTATTCCCTTAACACTTGGAAAATTGGC
>DKBS01000077.1:0-1549 GCA_002451275.1 Planctomycetaceae bacterium UBA6894
AATGGGCGGTCCTGGAATGGGCGGTGGGGGAATACCGGATTTCATGGGCTTTGTGGTGTCGTTCAATGTCAGCCAAGATTGGGCAACCAACCCTCCCAAGGGTATGACCAAGGTGGGGCAAGCCGCCAATGCCCCGGGGACGACCTTTGACTTGGGTCAAGGGATGAAAGCCCACCTGTGTCCCGGTGGCAAAGCCGCCTTGGTGGCTAATTCTGCCGGGTTGGAAAAATTCCTGGACCTGCCGACCGGAACCGCCAACACCCAGGTCTCCAAGGTGAAGAGCTTGCTAGCTGATGCGGAAAATCACCTCATCTTTGTCAGTGCCAAGGAGGTGCCGGGCTTGCCCGCTCAAAATCCCTCCGCTGGGCTGCCGCCCAAGTACGCATATCTGAAGCCGTTACTGGACAACCTGCAGGGAGTGACTTTGCTGGGAAAAGCCACCGAGGATCTCGCCCTGACCGTGACTGCGGATTTCGCCGATGACGCAAAAGCAAAAGAGGCCCTGGCTGCCGCCAAAAAAGGGGCGGGGGAGTTGAATACCTTCCAAAACAAGGCCTCCATCACCGCAGCCTCAATGGCCTTGGGGCAACAGGGCAGGGCTTTGGGGTTGGCCAACGACCTCTTGGCCCAGCTCAAGCCTGTTCAGGAAGGCAATGCTGTGAAACAATCCTTCAGTCTCAAGGGGACCCGGATCAAGGCAGTATTGCCGGCGGTCCCAGGTGGTGGGCAACCTGGCAGGTCTGCATCTGACGGGATGGCTCCGGGTGGTGTGAAGCCCCCCGTCGGTGGAGCCCCCTCTGGTTCCTCCTTTTCGGCTCCGCGACCCGGCCCGGGAGGCGGGTTTGTTTCCGGCGCATCTTCGGTCGGTTCAGGCGGCACGGTGCAGGCTGTGCGCAACGCCGCACAGCGCGGTGTGGGCCAGGCAGAACTGAAGCAGGTGGCACTGGCCTTGATGAACACCGAGCAGGATGGCCAGTCCTTTCCCCTGGGGGCCATTTGTGATCCCAACGGCAAGCCCCTGTTGAGCTGGCGTGTGGCTATTTTGCCAGCTTTGGAGCAGGACAACCTGTTCAAAAAGTTCAAACTGGATGAACCGTGGGACAGTCCCCACAACAAGGATCTGCTGCAGTACATGCCCAAGCAGTTCGGCAGCGAACCGGGTTACAAGACCTGCATGCGGGCCTTCGTGGGGCCGGGCTGTGCCTTGGAGCTTTACAAGAAGGTTCGGCTTGGCGAGATCACCGACGGCACTTCTTCCACCGCCGTGATCGCCGAGGCCACCGAAGCTGTGGAGTGGACCAGGCCGGAAGAGTTGTGGATCGCCCCAGGCTATGACTTTCCCAAGCTGGGTCTTGGGACGCAGCAGACGGTGAATGTGCTGATGGCGGACGGGTCGGTGAAGCGGGTGCCACGCACCTACACGGCCGACCAGTGGATGCCGTTGATCACCCGCGCCGGGGGAGAAATGGTCAATCTACCGTGAGGCAGGTTCGCGCGGGTTTGACGCTTCTGGAGTTGCTGATTGTCCTGGCCATCATCGGCACGCTCA
>DKBS01000077.1:1853-6545 GCA_002451275.1 Planctomycetaceae bacterium UBA6894
GCGGTGTGCATGAATAACCTGCGCCAAATGGGCCTGGCCCTGGCGGAATACCACGAAGTGAACAAGCGGATTCCCCTGCCGGCCAAGAATGGCAGGATGGGTGGGTGGGCGATAGAGCTTTTGCCTTTTTTGGAGCAGGGGAATCTGTATTCCGCCCTGGCACCTGACACGCCGCTCGCTTCAGCCCCCCAGGTGTTTTTGGTCAAACCCAAGATATATCGCTGCCCTTTTGGGCCCACCTCCACCGGGACCGTCGGCATGGAGGACGCGAACTACCTGCTGGTGCCCTGGCGGGATAGGAAGTATGGCATCCTGGTGGATGTTCCGGTGGGCTTCAAGACGGTATGGGCTGCTAGCCCCGAGTTGGCCATGCGCGATGTTCTGGCGAAAAAAGGACCCCATGTGGGACGGTTTTATAACAGTCAGGGTCAGATGATGCTGCCGGAAAGTCCTTGATATGTTCGTGGCCCAATCCGGAAAAAGGCGTTCGCCTAACCGGTTGGCATTTTTTCCATCAGAAATCGGCTAAGGAGGGAGTACAGGTGCCGGCTGGTGCCTTTGCCCTCGTTGATGGAGTGCGACCGGTTGGGGTAGGCCATCAGCGAGAAGGGTTTGTTCTCCGCCACCAGCACCTCCATCAGCTTTTCCACCCCCTGGTAGTGGACATTGTCATCTCCGGTGCCGTGCACCAGCAGCAGGTTGCCTTTCAGACCCTTGGCGAAGGTGATGGGTGAGCTGTTTTTGTAATCTTCCGCATTGGGGCCGGGCAGGCCCATGTAGCGCTCCTGGTAGATGGTGTCGTACAGGTTCACATCGGGCACCGGGGCCACGGACATGCCGGTGGAATAGATCTCCGGGTGGCGGAACAGCAGGTTCAAGGTCATGGAGCCGCCGCCGCTCCACCCCCACACCGCCACGCGGGCCGGGTCAACATAGGGTCTTTTCAGCAACGCACGGGCACCCTTGGCTTGGTCTTCCGAGGCGTGCACGCCGATCTTGCGATAGATGGACTTGCGCCAGGCGCGGCCCTTGGGGGTTTTGGTGCCGCGGTTGTCCATGCTGGCCACCAGGTAGCCTTGTTGAGCCAGGTACAGGTGCCACAGGTAGTTGTTGCCACCCCATTTGTCGGCCACAGTCTGGCCGGCGGGCTCGCCGTAGACATGGAACAGGATGGGGTACTTTTTCGCCGGGTCAAAGTTGGGTGGCTTGACCAGCCAGCCGTCCATGGTGAAGCCGTCGCCGATGTCGATCTGGAACCATTCCACCGGTGATCGGGCAACCTTGGCCAGGGTTTCCTTGAGTTTGGCGCTGTCGTTCACCACCTTCAAGACCTGATGGTCCCTCACATCGACCAAGGCGGTGGCGGGAGGCACCCCGAAGGCTGAATGAGTCCACACGGCCTGATCACCCTGGTCGTTGAGCACATAGTCGTTCCAGCCGGTCTGGTCTTGCGGTGTCAGCCTCTTGGGGGAAACGAAACGGTTGGGCGGGTTCAGTGGCATGCGGTAAAGGTACTGTTCGGTGGGTCTTCCGGGGGAGGCGGTGAAGTAGACAAAGCCGGCTTTTTCATCGACCTTCAGCAAGGCCTTGGTGTCGAAATCGCCCCGGGTGATCTGACGGATGGCACCGGTTTGGGAGTTGACCAGGTACAGGTGGCGCCAGCCGTCGCGCTCGCTGATCCAGGTGAAATGGATGCCATCGGCAAGGAATTCCATCGATTCGTCGGCGGCATCGACCCAGGCCTCATCCGTGTCCGTGAAAATGGTTTTCACCGCGCCGCCTTTCGGGTCGGCCAGCATCACCTGACATTCGTTTTGCAGGCGATTGAGGTGGGTGAGGATGACCTGCTTGCCGGTTTTCACCCATTCCATGCGGGGGATGTAGCCCTGGGTGCGGGTATCGCCGGGAATCTGCAGCCAGGTGGTTGGGCCCCCGGTGGCGTTGACCACGCCTATGCGGCACAGCGAGTTTTGCTCGCCGGTTTTTGGATAGGCGAAGGTGTTGAGTTGTTGGTACTTGCCGGCGGTCTGGTTGACCAGGGTGAAGCGAGGCACACCGCGGGTGTCGAGTTGCCAGTAGGCGATGGAACTGCCGTCCTGGTTCCAGCGCCAGCCGTCGCGGCAGTCGAACTCCTCTTCATAAACCCAATCGAAGGTGCCGTTGATGATCTCGTCGTCACCTCCCACCTTGCCATCGGTGGTCAGGGCAACGGGGGCTCCCTCGCCGGAAACATTCTCCACCCACAGGTTGTTGTCACGCACATAGCCAATCTTTTGGCCATCCGGCGAGAATTTGGCGAACATCAGGGTGGAGGGTTTCGCGTCGCCGCCCAGGCGGGTGAGTTTGCCGGTGGCCAATTCCAGCAGCCAATAATCTCCCCGGGTTTCCTGCCGCCATACCTTCACGGTGTTGGTGAAGACCAGCAGGTGGGTTTGTCCCTTGGAAAAGCTGTAGTTCGCCACCCGCAGCGGATCCTTGGCTCCGGGGGGTACCAACCGTTCAGCGGGGACCAGGGTGGTTTTATCCCCGGTGACCGGGTTGACCCGGATCAGGTCATGGAAACCTTTTCGGCTTTCGCTGGGCTCAGCCTGGGTGGCGGTGGTGGCGTCGAGCCAACGAGGGGCTCTTTCAAAGCCAGCCTTGAAATCGCCTGTGTGGAAAATGCGATCAATGGTGAGCCGGGAGGGATCGGCTTGCCCGAAAGCCGGGCCCACCATCGCAACCAAAAGAAGCGGAACCATTGTCCAAAGGCGTGCAAACATGGCGATGGTTCTCCTGACGATCTCTCTACCGAACCCGCATGGTCTCAATCCTAGGTTTAGCAAACGCCCGCAGGGTGGGCTTGGTTTTTGTCAGCCCATTGCCGGGCGATGGGAAGCCTGCCAATTTTGCTTGTCGGGCTGGCTTTAAAATGTAAACTGCTAGCTATCTGTATTGGCCCGCCTGACGCTTCCCCCCGGACAGTGCCCGGAGGGAGCCTGCCTGTTTTGAATCGGGGAATTTCATGCGTTTGCAACTGTTGGCGGCCGGATGCGCCGCGCTTCTGGTCCATGGGGCAGCCTTGGCGGCACCTCCCGCTGTTGCCGGTTTTGACCGGTTTCATGGCAAAGGGGAGGATCCTGCCAAGGGTGGACGAATCCTGCTCACCGAGCTGAATTGCGTCCGTTGCCATGCCATGCCTGATGTGCCTGCCACGGGTGCCAAAAGCGGGCCTGACCTGAGCCAGGTCGGTTCGCGGGTGCGGGTGAGTTGGCTGAAAAAGTACTTGGCTGATCCCCAGGCTGTGAAGCCGGGCACCACCATGCCGCACCTGTTGGGGGGGGCCGACAGCGCCGAGAAGGTCGATCTGTTGGTGCACTACCTGGCCACGACCGGCAAGCCCAAGCACTCGGCGATTGATGCCAAGGCTGGATCGCAGGGCAAGGCTCATTACGAAAACCTTGGCTGCGCCTCCTGCCACGGAAAGCTGGATGCCAAAGGAAAGCAGGGCCCGTTGCCACCGGGGGGCGTGCCTTTGCCGGACCTGGCGGCCAAGTACAGCTTGAATGCGCTGTCAGCTTTTTTGGCGAATCCCCATGAAATTCGTCCGGGGGGGCGCATGCCCACCCTCCTGACCGGTAACCAACCGCGCGAAGTGGCCAATTACCTGCTGGGTGAGCAGAAAATACCGGGCGTCGGCGGCGCGCTGCCCATCCGGTTCGACTACTACGAGGGTGAATGGGACAAGCTGCCCGATTTCAGCAAGCTGACCCCGGCCAAGTCCGGCACCTGCAAGGGGCTGGACCTGGGAGTGGCCACCCGCAAAAACAATTTCGCCATGCGATTCACCGGGGTGTTTCAAGCCGAGAAGCCGGGGCGCTACACCTTCACCGTGGCCAGTGACGATGGTTCGGCCATCTGGGTGGATGGCCAAAAGGTGGTTGCCGTGGACGGCGTGCACCCCAAGCAGTCCGCTTCCGGGCAGGTGCAGCTCTCGGCCGGCATCCATACTGTGGAGGTTCAATATTTCCAGGGTGGCGGCGAGTGGGAGTTGGAGGCGGAGGTCCGCGGCGGCGGCATGGGCTCCCTTGCGCTGGAGACCGTGATGGCCGAGAGCGAGGCGGCTTGGAAGGCCGCCCGGGAGACCAAGGATCCCAACGACCCGGATGCGCTGGAAGTGAACGATGCGAAGGTATTCAAAGGCAGGCAGCTTTTTGCCAACCTGGGCTGCGCCAACTGCCACCGGATGAACGAAGGCGGGAAAGATGTTGTCTCGCAATTGGCCGCGCACCTGGCGAAGCCGGTTGGCGAGCTTAAGGCCGGAGGCTGCCTGGCGGAGAAGCCGGCGGACTGGCTGCCGAACTACAGTCTGAGCCCGATTCAGAAAAAAGCGCTGGAAACCGCCCTTGCCAGCCCCAAGGGCCCCTCCGACGCCGAGGGTCGCATTCGCGAAACCATGGTCACCCTGAATTGCCTGGCATGCCATCAAAGGGGCAAGGAAGGTGGACCCATCGAGGAGTTCAACGCGCTGTTCAAGACCACGCAGCCTGAGATGGGGGATGAGGCCCGGGTGCCTCCGCTGCTGTACCTGACCGGGGCCAAGCTGCGGGTGCCCTATCTGGAAAAAATCCTGGCCCAGGGGGCCAAGGATCGCCCCTACATGCTGACCCGCATGCCCGGCTTCGGCGCTGCGGCCAAGCATTTGGTGGCCGA
>DKBS01000077.1:6920-13126 GCA_002451275.1 Planctomycetaceae bacterium UBA6894
ATCGACATGACGCTGATGACCACCCGCCTGGAACGGGACTGGTTCCATGCCTATGTGGACCGACCGCAGGAGATACGGCCGGGTACCCGCATGCCGACTGCCTTCCGCGATGGCAAGAGCATTTTGGATGATGTGCTGGATGGCTCGGCCCGCCAGCAGATTGAGGCGATGTGGGTCTACCTTTCGGACGGAACCAAGGCGCGGCCGCCCTTGGGGCTGCAGAAACAGTCGATGGTGCTGACTGCCTCCAGTGAGCCGGTGATCTACCGCAACTTCATTGAAGGGGCGGGAGCCCGCGGGATTGGCGTGGGCTACCCCGAGAAGGTGAACCTGGCTTTTGACGCCAATGAACTGCGCCTGGCCCTGGTTTGGCAGGACCAGTTCATGGATGCGGCCAAACACTGGACCGACCGGGGTGTGGGTTTTGAAGGCCCGCTGGGTGACGCTGTTGTCGCCCTTGTCGCCCTTGCCAAGGGGCCCGGGGTTGCCCGGCTGAAGGATTCTAACGAGGCGTGGCCAAACAAGGCACCCCGCGAGGCGGGTTGGAAATTCGATGGGTACCGGCTGGATGACAAGGGACGGCCCGTGTTCCTGTACAGCCAGGGGGAAACCAAAGTGGAGGATTCGTTCATTCCGCTGGGAGATTCCCGCAAGGGATTCAGCCGGATTCTCAAGATTCAGGCGCCTGTTGGTGCTTACCTGCGTGTTGTCTCGGGCAAGCTGGAAAAGAAGGGTACTGACACCTTCGAGTTGGATGGCCTGAAAATCAAGTCCGCCGGTCTGCTGGAGCGGGGCGAGGGGGACAAGAAGGAGTTGTTGCTGCCCCTGAAGGAGGGGGCCAACACCGTGGAATACGCCTGGTGATGCTGGCCTGATCCAACGAAGTAAAAACAATTGTCTGGAATGACGGGGAGAGATCAATGAGCGGATTCAGCCAGTGGCGCGCGTGGGCCCGGGGTGGCATGGCGGCGTTTTTGGGGATGGCGGTGGTGACCGTGGCCACCTGGGCGCAACCGCCCGCGGTGGCCCCGGATGACAAGAAGGACAACCAGCCGGCCAAAATCGCACCTCCGCAAGAGAAGGAGGCGGATTTCTACAAGATCCTTTCCTACACCACGCCGCCCGGCCAGGTGTTGGAAGCCGGGGCTTTTGAAACCCTGCCCGACGGGCGGGTGGCGGTATCCACCCGCCGCGGCGAGATCTGGATGATTGAAAACGCCTACGATCCGGACCCCCAAAAGGCCAAGTTCACCCGGTTCGCCCATGGCCTGCATGAGGTGCTGGGCCTGGCCTGGAAGGACGGCTGGCTTTATGTGACCCAGCGCCCGGATGTGAGCCGCATCAAGGACACCAACGGTGACGGCAAGGCCGACCTGTTCGAGGTGGTGGATGCCGGTTGGGACATCAACGGCGATTACCACGAATACGCCCTGGGATCCCGCTTCGACAAGCAGGGCAACATCTGGGTGGCGCTGTGCCTGACCGGTTCCTTCGGCTCGGACAGCAAGTTTCGGGGCTGGGGCGGAAAGGTCACACCTGAAGGGAAGTTTGTGCCCACCACCTCCGGAGTCCGATCACCCGGTGGCGTGGGTTTCAACAAGGACGGGGATGTCTTCTACACCGACAACCAGGGGCCATGGAACGGCACATGCGGGCTGAAACAGATGAAAGAGGGGGGCTTTGTAGGCCATCCCGGCGGATTCAAGTGGTATGAGGATCCTGCGGCGAAACATCTGGGGAAGAAGCCTGTGGAGCCAAAATCGAACAGCCGCATGATGACCGAATACGCGCGCATTCCCGAGTTGGTGCCCACTGCGGTGATGTTCCCTTACGGGAAGATGGGCCAAAGCGCCGCCGGCATAGAGTTTGACGGCACGGAAGGAAAATTCGGACCTTTTCATGGGCAACTTTTTGTGGGTGACCAAACCGCCAGCACGCTGATGCGCGTGTACCTGGAAAAGGTGAACGGTTATTACCAGGGGGCCTGTTTCCCGTTTGTGGAGGGGTTTGGCTCGGGCGTGGTGCCGGTGCGCCAGGGGGCAGACGGCTCCATGCTGGTGGGCGGCACGAACCGGGGTTGGGGCTCCAAAGGGCCGAAGCCTTTCTCAGTGGAGCGCCTGGTGTGGACCGGCAAGACCCCTTTTGAAATCCACGAGATGCGCGCCAAGCCTGATGGTTTCGAGCTGACTTTCACTGAGCCGGTGGATCCCGAGACCGCCGGCAAGGTGGAGAACTACAAGCTGAAAACCTTCACCTACATTTACCGCGCTGATTATGGCAGTCCCGAGGTGGACCAGACCACCGCCACGGTGAAGGGCGCTACCGTTTCGGCGGACGGCAAAAGCGTGCGGCTGGTGGTGGACGGGCTGCAGGTCGGCCATTTGCATGACCTGACCTGCCCGGAGGTGCTCTCCAAGTCGGGGCGGAAGCTGCTGCACCCGCAGGCGTATTACACGCTGAACTTCATCCCGAAGCCTTGAGCTGCAACTCGAGCGCGTGGCGGTTGCGCCGCCACGCGCGTCCCTCATCGATGAATTCGATATCGAGGGCGCCTGTGCGGTCGAAAACATTGCGTGCCAGGCGCCAGTCGGGCTTGCCCACCAGCCTGACATGAAGCAGACCACCCAAGGCCGGGCAAGGCTTGCTGGTGAGCATGCCCGCCGCATGGTCGCTGAGCGCCAGCGTCTTCAGGCCCGGTCTGGGCCGGGTGCGCAGCACGCGAAGGATCTTTTCCTCCAGGGGTGAGGCGGAAAAATCCAATTCTTCCAGGGCCGGAAGCGCGCCCTCCTCCCACAAGGCCTCGATCGCCTCATGGCCGAGATAGTTGCCTCCCAGGGCCAGGAATTTGAGCCGGGTGCATACCGCCAGGGCCATCAACCCCGGGCCCCCCACCCGGTTTCGGGAAAGGTCCAGCCAGGTTAGTTGCCGGCCAATTGGGCCATCCTCCAGTAGTGATTTCACACCGCCATCGGTGATACGGTTACGGCCCAGATTGAGTTTTTCCAGAGCGCCCCAGTGGGTTGAGCGGGCCAGCACCTGCGCATGCTGGGTTTCCAGATCATTGCCGGACAGGTCAAGATCCCCGATGTTTTGCACACCGGCGCCACCCTGCAGCAAATGCTGTCCCTCGCTGCCCACCCTGCCGTGGGCCAGGCCCAAACGCTCCAGATTGAGGCCGCGATTGAGCGCCAGACTGAGGTAACCATCCACGCCCAGCGGCAACCCGGCCAGTTCCAGGTGGCGCAACTGCCCGGCCCAGGGGCCGGTCTGGAATTTGGGAAATAGCGCGTGCAGGGCCGGGCCTGCGGGGAAGGCGGCGGGAAGCACCACCCTCAATTCTTCCAGCAGGGGAAAAGGGGCGTTGGTCAGTAATTCGCCCAGGGCTACCGGGGTGATGTTGGCATGGTGGATGGAGAGCGACCGCAGTTGCCGGGCGGAAGATTGTGCCAAGGCGCGAAGGGCATTGTCGCCAAACATCCGGTTGTCGCGCAGTTCGAGGTGGGTCAGGGGCGCAAGCAGGCCCGTGCGGTCTGCCAGGCGTGTGGTCTCAGTGTCCAGCCCGCAGCGTTCCAGCACGAGTTGGTCAACGGTGGCGGGAAGGGAAGCGTGGAGCTTGGGGAACCAAACCCGCGCCACGCCCTCATTCCCGGCAAGCTCCAGTCGGCGCAAATGGGCCGGCCAGGCGGGGGACTCCGGCAAACGGCTTCCGGGGGCCAGATGCAGGCGCAAGTGATGGACGGCGTGTTTGCGCCACAAATCACGGGCGGGGGCGCTCAGCAGGAGTTGCTCGCCCTCGGTGCGTGTGACCAGCCCCTTGTGGAAGTGCCACGCGTGTGCCAGTTCGGGTAGGGCGCCGGCCCAATCGCGATCCCGCGCGCGAAGCAGTTCCTCGCTGCGGCTTTTGGGGCCCATCTCTGGCAGGCAAGTGAGCCGGACAAATTCCGCGCGCTCGGGATCCCGTTCCTCGCACCAGTCGGCAAAAACCAGCCTGGGCATGGGATCATCGGGCCGGGTCGCGGCGAGACGGATCAGCTCTTCTTCAGTACCCGCCATGCCGACAAAAAACACTCCGCCCGATCAAGGAACCAAGGACCTAAATCATAGGGGAGAAACCTCCTGGGCAACCATGGCAGGTGCGGGGGTAGGTGATTCCCCGTTGTGGTTGGTACCCAGCAGGAGGCTGGACTACCGTCCGGGGTGAGGCGGGGCTGAAAACACGGCAGAACCCAGCGGTGCCTTCGGCGCCCCTGGTGGAATACCTTGACCTAGTGCACAAAAGGTGCCGATAATGAATTGTTCGGAAGTCGAATAATTCGCCGGAATGGATCATGAAGCCGCCCGATCGAAAAGCAGCCGACCTGCGCGACATCTTCAGGGAATTGATCAAGCAATTCAAAAAGGTGCATTCCGCCGCGGCAACCGGGTCCCACACGCGTCTGAACAACCAGGAATTGAGGGTCATTGAATATGTGGGTGAGCATGGCCACAAGATCATGCGGGAACTGGGCGAGGAATTGGGAGTGGCGGTGAACACCGTGACGGGCATTGTGGATGAGCTGGAGGCAAAGAAACTGGTTTCCCGTCAAAAATCATCGGACGACCGCCGCATCATCCGGGTGGAACTCACACCTGCCGGGCAGGAAATTTATCAGGAGGCGACCGACCTCACCTTGCGTTTCATGGAGGAGATGCTGGGCGCCCTGACGGAGCAGGAGCAGGAGGTCTTTATGGGTCTGTTCCACAAAATTGGCAGGGCCACCCGATGGGCAGGGCCGCAGAAGGGAATCGCAACATCCGCGGGGTGACGGGGACCGTTGCAACAAGAACCGAACTTTCATGCCTTGGATCAAGCAGGTCGGGATGCAAACACCATTGTCTATGCGGGAGGAAGCAGTGAGCCATCCAAACGGGAATGGGCCCAATTTCTCGGAGGGGCCATCCCCACGCAATCCTGTGGGGCCCGTGCCTCCAGCGAAGGGGAGTTCCTGGAAGGGATGGGCCTTGCTGGCCACCCTGGTGCTGGTTGGGGGCGGGGGTTTGGTGGCTTATCTGACCGGTGGTTTCGGAGCCGACACCCGGGAAAAACTTCCGGAAAACGCACCGATGCCCGAGCGGGATGTGAAGGCCGTGGTGGTGACGGTGGAACCGGTTTCCCTTCGGCCCGTGCAGCGAAAGGTCGAGGCAACCGGGACACTCCACGGGTTTGAGGATGTGACCGTCACCGCGAAGGTCGAAGGGCGGGTGCGGGTGGTCCTGCGGGATGTCGGGGATCAGGTGAAGCCTGGCGACACGCTGGTGGAAATTGAGTCCACGGATTACGAACAGGCTGTCCAGCAGGATGAGCGGGCCCTTCAGGTGGAACTGGCCAAGCTGGGTTTGCAGCAGGCTCCCGACTCCGGTTTTGACCTGACCAAAATCCCTTCGGTGGTGCAGGCGCAAATCAAGATGGATACCGCCAGGTCCCGGATGGATCGCCAGATCCGGTTGACGACGACCGGCGGCACCTCCCCGGAGGGGATGGAAACGGTCACCGGAGATTTCAGGGCAGCGCAGGCTGAATACGCGAATCAATTGCTTTTGGCGCGCGCCGGTTTGGCAACGGTCCAACTCAAGCAGGCGGCCCTGGCAATCTCCCGGTTGAAACTGGCCGAGACCAAGGTCATGGCCCCGACCCCCACCCGCCCGGTCCCGGGTTTGACCGGGGGCGTCACCTATGCGGTCACCGCGCGCAAGGTGAGCGAGGGCACGATGATCCGGGCCGGGACTGAGGTGTGCAAGCTGGTCATCGACCGCACCCTGAAACTCCGGCTTCCGATTCCGGAACGGTTCGGGCCTGAGGTCCGCATCGGGCAATCTGTCGCGGTCACAACGGCCGCCTCCACCCAATCGGTCACCGGGACGGTGGCCCGCATCAACCCCTCGGTTGAGCCGGCCACCCGGACCATCGAAGTGGAGGTGTTGGTCCCCAATCCGCGGGGGGAACTTCGGTCGGGTGGATTCGCCAAGGCGGCGATCCTGACCCGGACGGATGCCGCCGCGGTCACCGTGCCCATCACTGCACCCTACAGTTTTGCAGGCACCACCCGTGTTTTTGTGGTGGAGAACGGCAAGGTTCGGGATGTTCCGGTCACCCTGGGCGTGCAGACCACCGATTGGGTGGAGGTGACCCGGCCACCCCTCACCGGGGGTAGTCAGGTGGTGACGAG
>DKBS01000077.1:13456-16942 GCA_002451275.1 Planctomycetaceae bacterium UBA6894
GCCGGGGAACCGCCTCGGCAAAAGTGGCTGAAGGTTGAGGTGACGGCGCAAGCCTGCCCCCCTTGAAGGAGACCGTTCTTGTGAACCTGTCCGATATCTGCATCCGGCGGCCTGTCTTCACCTGGGTCCTTGCCGCCATACCGGTGGTGCTGGGGCTGGTCTCCTATTTCGAGTTGGGGGTGGACCTTTTCCCCAAGGTGGATTTCCCGGTGGTCTCCATCGTGGCGAACCTGCCCGGCACCGGGGCGGAGGAGATGGAATCGAACGTCACCAAGGTGATCGAGGAGTCCGTCAACACCATCTCGGGAGTGGAGGATGTCCGTTCCACCACCCGTGAGGGTTTCACCACGGTGGTGGTCCAGTTCCAGTTGGAAAAAAATGGCGATGTGGGAGCGCAGGAGGTTCGGGACAAGGTGTCGTCCATCCTGAAGCAGTTGCCGCAGGGGATGGAGCCACCCGTCATCAACAAGTTCGACCTGGATGCCGCCCCGATCATGACAATCGGCGTCTCCGGGCGCAGGCCGGTGCGGGATGTGACCGAAATCGCCCGTTTGCAGATCCTGGAAAGGCTCCAGACGGTGCCCGGCGTGGGTGCTGTTTTCATGTCCGGCGGCCGGAGCCGGGCCGTGAATGTATTTGTGGATACCGACAAGCTTTCGTCCTACGAACTTTCCGTGGAGGATGTTCGGGTCGCCCTGGCCAACCAGAACCTGGAGGTGCCGGGCGGCATCGTGGACCAGGGGCAGCGTGAGCTGGTGTTGCGCACCCTCGGGCGGGTGCAAAAGGCTTCGGAATTCGGTGACCTAATCCTGGCGCAGCGCAAGGGATACCCGATCCGGGTGCGGGATGTGGCCCGGGTGGAGGACACCATCGAGGAGCCCCGCGGCCTGACGCGGCTGGACGGCCAGAACAGTGTCAGCCTGTTCGTTCAGAAACAGTCGGGCACCAACACGGTGGCGATTTCCGACACGGTTCAGGAAAGGCTGGCAGAAATCATTCCCGCGCTGCCCCCGGACATCAAGATCGAGTTGACCCAGGACCAGTCGCGCTTCATCCGCGAGTCGATGCACGAGCTGAAGTTTCACCTGCTGCTGGCTGGCGTGCTGGTGGCCGGCACGATCCTGCTGTTCATCCGCGACTGGCGCACCACGGTGATCGCCACCATGGCCATCCCCACCTCCATCATCCCGACCTTCCTGTTCATGAGTTACATGGGATTCACTCTGAACAACATCACCATGCTCGGGTTGATCCTGGCCATCGGCATTGTCATCGATGACGCGGTGGTGGTGCACGAAAATATCTTCCGCCACATGGAGGAGTACGGCAAAGACGCGGTGACCGCCTCGCGGGACGGGACGGCCGAAATCGCCCTTGCGGTGCTGGCCACCAGCCTGTCGTTGGTGGTCATCTTCGTGCCGGTGGCCTTCATGGGCGGCATGGTGGGCCGGTTCTTCAGCTCCTTCGGGCTGACGGTGGCCTTCGCCGTGATGATGAGCCTGTTTGTCTCGTTCACGCTGACCCCCATGCTGTGCGCGCGGTTTCTCAAGCTGGACCCGGCCGAGGCAGGACATGGGAAGTCCAAGGATGGGATCATCTGGAGGTTGACCGACGGCGGATTCGGCATGGCGCTGCGCTGGGCATTGCGCCACCGTTTCCTGACCCTGGTCGTCTGCTGCCTGGTGATCCTCTCCACGGGTCCCATCGCCGCGAAAATGGGTTTCAACTTTGTCCCGCGCGATGACCAGAGCGAATTCCAGGTGGGGTTCATCACGCCCGAGGGCTACACGCTGGAACGGACAGACCGGATCATCACCGAGATTGAGCAGCGATTGGCCACTTTGCCCGGGGTCCGCCACCGGTTCACCAGCATCGGCGAGAACAACGGGAACGCGGGCAAGGGGCAGGGGGATGTCACCCGCGGATCGGTTTATTTTCGCATCTCGGAATTGGAGGAACGGCAGTATTCCCAGTTTGAGGTGATGAAACGGGCCAGGGCTATCCTCCGCGACTACCCGGAGTTGCGGACCACCGTTTCGGATGTGTCGGCGATTGGCGGGGGGCCGAACGGTGACAGCCGGACATTCCAGGTCAGCCTGACCGGGCCCGACCTGGCGAAACTGGGTGAACTTGCCGACACCTTCAAGGCGCGACTTCGCGAGATCCCGGGGCTGGTGGATGTCGATTCCACCCTGTCCATGCGGAAGCCGGAGGTGCAGGTTGCCATCGACCGGGACCGCGCCAGTGATTTGGGGATTCCGATCCAGACCATCGCCAACACGCTGAATGTGCTCGTGGGTGGCCAGATCGTGTCGCGTTACAAGGAGGAGGGTGAGCAGTACGATGTGTGGCTGCGTGCGGACAAGGCCTTCCGGTCCAATCCGCAGTCCCTGGCGTCGTTGACGGTGCCATCCCCTGGAGCGGGCGCTGTCCAGTTGGGGGCCCTGACCCATCCCGTGGAAACCCGGGGGCCGAGCCAGATCGACCGGCTGAACCGCCAGCGCACGGTGACCATGCTGGCCCACCCGGATGAAATCTCATTGAACGACGCGATGCAACGCGCGCAGGCGATCGTGAAGGAAATGGATTTTCCACCCGGGTATGCCGCCAGCTTCGGTGGACAAGCCAAGATGCTGGGGGAAACAGGGTACTACTTTGCCGTGGCCCTGGGGCTGAGCGTGCTGTTCATGTACCTGATCCTGGCGGCCCAGTTTGAAAGCTGGCTGCACCCCATCAGTATCCTCTCGGCGTTGCCGGTCACCATCCCCTTTGGCCTGCTTTCGCTCCTGCTCTTCGGCCAGCCCATGGACCTGTACGCCATGTTCGGCCTGTTCATGCTCATCGGCATCGTGAAGAAAAACGGGATCCTTCAGGTGGACAAGACCAACGAGCTTCGGCGGGCCGGGATGGGGCGGGATGCCGCCATTCTGGAGGCTAACCACACCCGTTTGCGACCCATCCTGATGACCACCTTCATGCTGGTTGCCGCCATGGTTCCCCTAGCCTTGGGTGCCGGTCCCGGGGCCGGAGCCCGGGCGAGCCTGGCCAAGGTGATCATCGGCGGGCAGATGTTCAGCCTGTTGCTGTCCCTGCTGGTGACGCCGGTGATTTACTCCCTGATCGACAGTATTGAGACCCGTCTGGGGCGTCTGTGGGGCAGGGGACAAACCCCGTTGGCCCCGAGCGGTGAACCGGTTCACCGGGTGGGCTCTACAGACCTGATCGCAGGGATACCGACCCAGGCCCCTGCTGCATCGGGCTGAAGTGCTTCAGGTCCGGACGGGGTAAAGCCTGAAGATGGATGCTGCCGGTGTCAGTCGTTTGTCCCGGTCGTAAGCCGCAACCCCAGGCCGAATTCCTTGGCGGCTTTTCGCGCGATGGTTCGCCCGATGGACAGGCAGGCGGTGGCCGCAGGTGATGGCGCGTTCAGCACATGGATCTGGCGGTTGGCGCCCACGATATGGAAGTCGTCCACCAGCTTGCCGG
>DKBS01000073.1:0-266 GCA_002451275.1 Planctomycetaceae bacterium UBA6894
TTTATGGCGAAAATCAGGCGTTTCAAGCTGGCCCCTTTCATAGGCGTGGTCGAGGGGGCTGCCGAAACAAAAGTCCTGAATTCGCAAGGGATTGACGGTTGTTTCGGCGAGCTCCGCCAGGTTTTTGGCGGCTTGGGCGTGGCTGAAAAAGGCAACCACATTGCCAAAATCGAGGACTGTCGCGCGGGATTCAAACACGGATTGAGCACCTTTGGGAACAAAAATCCTTTTTAATTCGCAGAGCCATGCTTGAACAGTATCGAGAA
>DKBS01000073.1:541-6868 GCA_002451275.1 Planctomycetaceae bacterium UBA6894
CTGAACAGTATCGAGAAATAAAAATGTTTCTGATCGTTGGCTTTTCTCATATAGAATGATCCTGAGATATCGCGTTGATCGAGTGAAACAGGGAGGCTTTTATGCCGCGATTTTTGAGTATGGCTGGATTTCTGTTCACCCTATTGGGAGTTCCCTGCCTGTTAGGGCAATCGGCCCGGGCTCAAACCGCCAAAACCGATACGGTGGCCGCGGAGATTCGGAGTGCCGACCAACAGTATGTCCAGGCACGCAATGCCCGGGACTACAAGGCCTTGGGTGAGCAATGGACCGAGGACGCCGAGTTGGTCGAGGGTGGCAGGACGATCCGGCGGCGGGAGGGAATCATTGCCTTTTTGCGCAAGCAGGACCAGGCCCATCCAGCGGCCCAAATGAAAGTGGAAGTGGAAAACATCAAGCCGCTGGGGCCCAATCTGGCCAAAGTGACCGGTTCGATTCGCATGACCGAGTCTGAGAGCCCCCGAGCCCGTTGGTTTTCGGCCCGTTTTGAGAGCCTGCGGGTAAAGGAAGATGGGGTTTGGCGAATCGCAAGCTCCACCGTGGAGCAAATTCTGGATGCCAAACTGGATGACCTGGCCTGGCTGGTGGGGAACTGGAAGGCGACTGACAAGGTGAGCGGCCAAACGGTCGAGGCTTCCTTTGAAAAAGCCCACAGCGGCAAGCTTTTGTTGGGAAGACTTTCCACCACGGGGAAAGATGGAAAGGTAGTCGAGGTTTTGCAGGTGCTCCAGGCTGACCCGCGCGAGGGAACGATTCGTTGCTGGCTGTTTGAATCGAACGGGGGCAGGGCCGAAGGGTTCATGGAACACGACGGCGTCACCTACAACACCAGCCTGACCGGGGTTCCTCCGGTGGCAAACCTGGGTGACAAGGCCGAATCGGTGCAAGTTCTCACACCCACCGGACCGGACGCTTTCACCTGGCATGTCATCGAGCGTGTCATCGACGGGGTGAAAGTTCCCGACCAAAAGCCGCTGCTGTTCCGTCGGGTCAAGTAGGGCAGACGGTTTAAAAAACTCAAAATATCCGTGATGGACAGGGAGTGACTGCGATGCGTGGATTGAACGGCAAGGGAATGGTTTGGGCGTGCCTTTTGGGAATGACCGCATGGGTTGGCTTGGCCACCCACACCTGGGCTGAGCCCTATCCCGGTGGGCGGGGGCCGGGAGGTGGTGGCTTTGGCGGGGCGGGCCGGCCGGGTGGATATGGCGGTTACGGCGGCCGGCCGGGTGGCGTTGGCGGCCCGGGCGGTTTTGGTGATCCAGGCCGGGGCCCCGGTGGTGTGGGTGATGTGGATCGTGGTCCTGGGGGTGTTGGAGGTGTTGGTGGGCCCGGTCGCGGTCCCGGGGGTGTTGGTGGGGTGGGGGGTCCGGGGCGGGGACCCGATGGTGTGGGTGATTTGGATCGTGGCCCTGGTGGTGTTGGTGGTGTAGGCGGTCCCGGTCGCGGTCCCGGGGGTGTTGGTGGCGTTGGGGGAGTTGGAGGCGTCGGTGGGCCTGGCCGAGGACCTGGAGGTGTTGGAGGCGTTGGTGGGGTCGGAGGCGTAGGCGGGCCCGGTCGCGGGCCTGGAGGTGTTGGGGGCGTCGGTGGAGTGGGAGGTGTTGGTGGTGTTGGCGGGGTTGGACGCCCCGGATCCTTTCCGGGGGAGATGAATCTTTCCCGGTACGCATCGGTGGGGGGTGCGGACCGCTATGGTGCAGTCGGGGTGCGACCCTATTCGATCAACACGCTCAACACGAACGGCGCGGCTGTTCGAGACAACTTCTACAACGGGGGTTATTACGGCGGCGCCGGGTGGTATGACAATCACTTCCGGCCTTGGTGGCCCGGGGCTTATGTCGGCCCTGGGGTCGGCTTTCTTGCTGGGGCGACTTTTGCCAGCGCGGCCACCTGGTGTGGAACCAGCGCGGTCCCTGTGCCCTACAACTACGGCACCACCGTGGTCTATCAAGACGATCAGGTGATTGTGCAGGGCGAGCCAGTTGGCACTCCCGAGGAATATGCCCAGCAGGCAAGTGATTTGGCGGCCCAGGGGGAAAAAGCCACCATCAGCCAGGATGAACAATGGAAGTCGCTGGGGGTATTTGCCCTTGGTAGGGCGGATGAAAAGAACCCGAGCAACTTCATCCAATTGGGATTGAGCAAGGACGGCGTGGTACGCGGGACTTACTACAACGCGGTGACCGACACCAACCTGAAAATCACCGGACAACTGGACAAAAAGACCCAGCGGGTTGCCTGGGTTGTGGATGGCAAGAAGAAGCCGACCTATGAGGCGGGTTTGAACAACCTGACCCAGGACCAAACCACCATTTTAGTGCACCAAGCCAATGGCAAGGTGGAGCAGATGCTTTTGGTCCGGGTGAATGAACCGGATGAGAACAGCCCCGAAAAAAATGACGGCGGTGATGGCGCCGAGGGTAAAGCCAAGAATTGAGGCTGGGCTTTTCCGCCCGGCGGAAAAGCGTGAATTTTGATCCCCGGCGCACCCTTCCAACGGGAGGGCGCCGGGGATTTTTTTAGGGAGCCCCGAATAATTGCCGGGATGGCGGGAGAATCGCTGCGGGGCCTTCGGAGCCGGCGTATAATTCGCCTCGAGCGGGTCTGGGGGATCAGCCCTTTTTGCCCGCGTTCCTTTTCACTTCAACACGTTCCAGAAAGCCTGCCATGTTGAATCACTTTTTCAGGAGTCTGCTCCCGGCAGCCAGCCTGCTGCTGGGAACCACGGGTGTTCATGCCCAGGAACCAGCGGCCAAACCGAAACTGCCTTCCGGAGGCAAGCCCGACAAAAACAACGATGCTCCCCTTCTGGCCGAAATGCGGGAAGGGGCCAAACGGTATGCCGAGGCTTTCAACCAGCAGGACTTCAAGTCCCTGGGTGACCAGTGGACCTCGCGGGCCGAGTTGAACGAGGCGGGCCGCACCATTATTGGCCGCGAGGCAATTGTCCAGTTTGTCCGCGCCACCTTCGTGCGGGCGCCAAAAGCGCTGATGGAGGCGCAGGTGGACGAGATTCGCGTGCTGGGTGCCGGGACTGTCCGGGTGAACGGCTCCATCCGTGTGCGGGAAAACCCAGAGGCAAGATGGATCACCTCACGGTTTGAAAGCCTGCGGGTGAAGGAGGATGGTGTTTGGCGTATCGCCAGTTCCACGGTGGTGGGTGTGCCGGACGCGTCTCTGGAAGACCTGGGATGGCTGGTTGGCAAATGGAAGGCCGAGGGAACCGAAGGGGAGGACAAGGGCCTGGTGGTGGAGGGTGGCATTCAGAAAATGCTGGACGGCAAACTGCTGGCGGTGCACCTGAGGCGCCAGCCCAAGGAGGGGCCGGCCGTGGAGTCGATCCAGATCCTGCATGCCGACCGCCGGGCCGGCCAGATCCGGACATGGATCTTTGAATCCACCGGCGGGCGGGCGGAAGGCTTGATTGAAAGTGACGGACACACCCTGAACAGCGTGCTGGTGGGTCGTCCCGCCGATCCGGTGGTAGGGAACCAGACGGCATCGGTGCAGGTGCTCACCCCGGTCAGCCAGGATGAATTCATCTGGCAGCCGATTGAACGGGAACTTGATGGGGTGCGGTTGCCAGACCAGAAGCCACTGCGTTTCAGGCGACAAAAATAACCCGAAACTGTCAAACATAAAAAGGTATTAAAGGAGGGTTTTGACCATGTGGGAATTGGGACGCAAACAGACGGTTGCGGCAGTGATGGCCGGGGTGGTGGTTCTTTCCTCGGCGGTGGGGCTGGGATCGCTGGCCTATGGCCATGGTGGAGGCGGTGGCGGCGGATACCACGGAGGTGGTGGCTTTGGCGGGGGAGGTTACCACCCGAGTAGCGGCTATGGCGGGGGAGGATATCGCCCAAGCGGCGGCTACGGGGGTATGGAGCGGCCCGGTGGCGGCTTTGGCGGGGTGGATCGGCCCGGCGGTTTTGGCGGTGAACGGCCGGGGGAGGGTTTCAGCGGAACCTTGCGACCGGGTGGAGCGGGGGGCTTTGACGGGGCCCGGGGTGGAATTGATGGGAATCGCAGCGGGTTTGACGGCGCTCGCGGCGGCATCGATGGCAACCGTGGAGGCATTGATGGAAACCGCGGGGGCATTGGAGGCGGTTTTGATGGAGCCCGGGGTGGCTTGGACGGGAATCGCGGCGGATTCGGCGGGTTTGATGGGAACCGTGGCGGGGTAGGAGCCTTGGGCGGCGCGCGTGGCGGTTTGGATGGCTTTAACAACCGGGGAGCCTTCCCAGGCGAGATGAACCTGTCGCGGTATGCCAATCGGGGCAACATCGGGAATTTCAGCGGGAACAACCTGCGCAACTATTCGATCGGCTCGCTCAACAACAACGGCAACCTGGTGCGGAACAATTTCTACAACGGGGGCTTTTACGGTGGCCGAGGCTGGTACGGCAACCACTTTGGCCCCTGGTGGCCGGGCGGTTGGTACGGGGGCGGCTTTGGCTGGGGTTTTGGTGCCGGAATGTTGACCTGCATGGCCTGGGGTGGCCTGAGCAGTTGGTGCGGTTGCGGGGCAACGCCCATCCCCTACAACTACGGTTCCACCGTGGTTTATCAGGGCGACACGGTGTACGTGCAGGGCCAACCGGTGGGAACCGCCACCGAATACGCGCAGCAGGCAGCCACCTTGGCAGCCCAGGGAGCCACGCCGGATCTGCAACTGAAAAAGGATGACAAGTGGCAATCCCTGGGAGTCTTCGCCCTGACCCGGGAGAAAGAGTCGAACCCCAGCAATTTCCTTCAACTGGCGTTGAACAAGGACGGGCTTGTCCGGGGGACCTACTACAACGCCATCGAGGATTCGAGCAAAAAGGTCACTGGCAAGCTGGACAAGAAAACCCAGCGTGTGGCGTGGACCGTGGACAACAAAAAGGAGCCCGTTTACGAGGCGGGGCTGAACAACCTGACCAAGGATGAAACCACCATTCTGGCCCACCGGGATGGTGGCAAGGTGGAGCAGATGCTACTGACCCGCGTCAATGACCCCGACGGCGCGGGCGATGCGGAGGGTACCGGGAACGCCGACGGAAATGATGGGAACAACTGATCCTTTCCCCGAGCTGCCCTAAAGCAAAGAACCCCTGCCGCTGTGCTGGCAGGGGTTCTTCGCTTTGCCACCTGGGGAGAGAGGCTCAGGCGAAGCTTTTGACCGCGTTTTCAAAAATGCGCAGGCCATCGGGTTTTTCAGCTAGGCCCAGGCGGGTCCAGTGCGGATTCTGGGTGGGCAGCACATGCCTTTCGGGATGGGGCATCATGCCCAACACCTGGCCGGTTGCATCGGAAAGCCCGGCTACCGCCCCGCTGGAGCCGTTGGGGTTGTTCTGGACATCATCCTGTTCGGCGACATCGCCTCCGAGTGTGGCGTAGCGCAAAACCAGCTGGCCTGACTGGTCAAGCCCTTCCAGTTGCCAGGATTCCCGTGTGACAAAACGCCCCTCGCCGTGGGCCATGGGCACATGGAGGTGGTTGATGTCCTGCAGGAATTTGCAGTGGCCAGATCGGACGGCGAGATGGACCCACCGATCGATGTAGCGGCCCGAGTTGTTGCGGGTGAGGCTGACCAGGGGGCCATCTTCATCCGGCGGCACCAGTAGTCCGGTGCGAACCAGTGCCTGGAATCCATTGCAAATGCCGAGGATCAGGCTTTCGCGGTCGCGGAACGCACGCAATTCATCGGCCAAAAAGTGACGCAGTTCGGCCGCCCAGAGGGCACCAGCGCCGGCATCGTCCCCGTAGGAGAATCCGCCGGGCATCACCAGGATTTGATAATCGCGCATGAGGGAGGGGTTTTGCCGCACCTCCAGCAGGGTGTGGCGGGTTGCCTTGGCACCGGCAAGTTCAAAGGCGTAAGCGGTTTCCCGGTCGCAGTTGGTGCCAGGGGCGCGCATCACCAGCACGCGCGGAGGAGTGATGGGGGCCTGAGCCATGTGGTTTTGATTCTTTCCAAATGAGCGGCGCCCGAGTTCCAAGCCCTCGGCTGGGCGGTCCCGACAGGTTTCCATCGGGAAAACGTGAAGATCATCCTAGGGTAAGGGCGGAGGAAATTTGAGGGGGATTATTGGAATGTGTTTCGGCCGGAAAAGCCAGAATGGGAAGCCAACCCGTTGCCGTAGGACCGCAAAAACAACCTTGGGAGAAAACTGGAAACCTATTCTGGACCAAGGGTTTAGAGCCAATCGTGATGGAGGTGGGGGAAAATTTGCTTGACACCCCGAGGGGGTGGGCTTAGCATTCAGTTCATACAAGTGCTCGGTGCTTGCCGAGTGCTTGTTTTTGTTCTTTGACAAGTAGGTGGGT
>DKBS01000219.1:0-1311 GCA_002451275.1 Planctomycetaceae bacterium UBA6894
GCTTCGGGATGGTCTTCAAAAACGGCCTGGCAGGGAGTGCATTCCGGCACGTGGTTGAAAACATCCGGGGCATGGGGGGCGTGGAGGGATTTGAGAAAGCCCCGGACCCAATCGCAATGATCCCCTTTTTTACCCATTATTTGCCACCACGAGAGTCCAATTCCTGGGTGATCTTTTGCAACCTTTCCCACACCCTTTGGCTAGCCTTGTAAACGGCAAAGGTGGTGAGGCCGGCTTCAGCGGCGACTTCTTTGGGATTGAGCCCCTGCATGCGGACTTTTTCGAAAAAAGCCCACTGATTGGGGGAAACTTCCAGTTGCACCTTGCGTATGGCGACTTCCATCAGGTCCACATCGTACTCATGCACCAGCGACATAGCCACCGTGTGTCCCACGGCCCGGGCGGTGGGACCATCAATGCGGGGGTTTTTGCGGAACCAGTCCACCGTGGCGGAGCGGGTGACACGCCGCAGCCAGGCCCGGAAGGAGCCGCGGCGCCGGCGGGTGAACTGCCAAAAACCTGAAAGCATCCGATGTAAGGTTTCCTGGACAATGTCCTCCACTTCCAGACCGGAAATGCCCTGGGAACGCAACACCCTGCCGATGATGGCAGCGTATTTTTCATACACCTTGGTTCCAGCCTCGAGGTTTTCAGGATGGAGGATGGATTCCTGGATGAGGCTGAGGTTGGTGGAGGAACTGAAGCCTTGGCACATGGATAGGGTGCCCCAAAACAGGTGGGAGAAGGAGTATCCGAGACTCTTATAACCCGGGATTGCCCAGACTGCAAAGAATAGACAGACGCCCTGCCTTGGCAAAATTTTGATTTTCTTTTTTTGTTTGTCCAAAATTGGAGTTCACGATCGCTTGTATGTTTGTTGCCCCATCTTGCCTAGCTTTTCTGGTTGGGTTGTTGATGGAAATTATTAGCAAACTGTGAAAGAAATACGGGCGCAGTGGAATTGGAGCATTAGACAGCCTGCTCCAGAAATGCTCTGCCGGGGAATATGATGGAAAATAACACTCTGCTTTTGAAGGAAGCCGCTGCGGAAAACATCACCTGTGGCCAGGATGCCCCGGGCTGCCAGTATTTCACGGGGGATGGGGCCGGGAGTGAGTCTTCCGGCAGCCCAACCTTTGATCCTGGTGTTTTTCCGCCTCATATGGATTCGTATCTGCGGATCCTGATGCGGCGACAGCCCCTGCTGCGTGTGGATTGGGAAACGCGCGACTTTTTTCAGGAATTGTCGGTCCGCTTCATCTCGCGGCTGGCGCGGCATGGGCTGCAGCAAATGCCCGAAGATCACCGGAC
>DKBS01000219.1:1627-6683 GCA_002451275.1 Planctomycetaceae bacterium UBA6894
GCCAAGCGGGATTGCCGGCGGCAGAAAAGCCAGCCGATGGAGAGCTTCGCCCAGAAAAATGACGGCGCCGATCCGCTGGCCCAACTGTGCTCCACCGAAACCCTGGGGAGAATTCGTGAAGCGGTTCCCACGGCGGATTGGTCGCTGTTGGAAATGCGATCCTCCGGAATGGCCTGGGAGGAAATAGCGCGTCTGGCCGGGGGAACCGCCAGTTCCCAACGGATGCGGCACCGGCGTCTGGTGCGGAAATTGGCAAAACTGCATGCGTGAAGATTGATGTGAATACTGAATCGATTACGAAGCGGGCCTGCCTTCGCCCCCGGCAGGCCGATCGTCCCATGGTGTGATGCGGCAGGAAGCCCGTTGCCTTCAGCTACGGAGTTCGTCCCATGTCAGCCAACGACTTGACCCCCCTGCAAATCGCTTTGCGCCTTTTGGAAAAGGCCCATTCCAATGGCGTGCCCAACGCCCTGGAAACGGTGGAGGCTGTGTTGCCCAGTCTGGGCATCAGCCCGGGCAGCGAGGAGCATTTTCTGTTGGTGTACCACAACCAGCAGCACCTCAACCCGCATGAGGGGCACCCTCTTCCCGGGCCCCTGGCCTTTTCCAACAGATTTCCCCAGTGGAAAGGCCGCGCCGAGCAGATGATCCGGCTGGAGGAATCGCTGCATACCATCCGCAATGTCTGCGGGGACCTGATTCGGACCACCCTGGAAAAACAGGGCTGGAAGCTGATCCGGCCCCTGAAGGAGGGGGAACGGCGACGGATCGACCTTGCCCGGCAAGAAAAGCAAGAACCCCTG
The DNA here is from genome assembly GCA_002451275.1 of Planctomycetaceae bacterium UBA6894. Taxonomy (GTDB): domain Bacteria; phylum Planctomycetota; class Planctomycetia; order Gemmatales; family Gemmataceae; genus UBA6894. The sequence goes on from DKBS01000219.1 coordinate 2,431, forward strand.
CAGGTGATCAAGGCGGCGGTGGGGATGGACTGTTTCCACAGCCTGAAGCGGGAATTCCTGCTGGGAAGGCGGCTGCCTGGCAGCGCGTTTGTCCCCACCACCGGCTTTGGAATGCTGGGCGAAGTCAGCTGGTACACCATGGATTTCGCGGATGCCGGGACCCTGGCCCAGCCGGAGGCGCTTACCGCCGATACGGGATCGGCGGCCTTTCTTGAGCAGGTGTGGTTGTGGTGGAAGGAAACCGCACGGGCTTTATCGCTTTTGCACCGCCTGGATCTTTGCCACAACGACCTGAAAGCCTCGAACATTTTGCTGGACACACGGGGGCGGGGCAGGATTCGGGCGCGGATCGGGGACCTGCAGTTGGCGGGCAAGGCCGGCAAGCCCGTCGCCCGCAAGGCGGACCATTGGGACCATCCGGGCCAGCGGGAAAACCCTGTCACACACCGGGCGGATGATGTCTATCGGCTGGCCATGACCATCTTGTGGCTTTTGGAGCCGCAGGTGGCAGACGGACATTTCCTGGAGAACGGCCGCCGTTTGCGGCTGGCGGGCCTGCAGCCGGACCCGTTCCGCGTGCCGCTGGTCGCCTGCCTGCGGGACCGGCGTTCGGAGCGCCTGGACAATGGCATGGAGCTGTGCCGCGTGCTGGCCGGTGCCAAAGCCTAACCGGCAAAATAATTACTATTGGCATCCCGATAAAAATATTTCCCACGTTTGTTCATCCCCTTCAGGGAAATCGTATACGGGGGTGCGACGGCAAGCCGTCCATCGGGATGTCGATTGGCATTCCGGTTCCCGCCAGCCCGCCCGGGCTGAGGCATGGACATTGCAGAAGGGGAAACGACATGGCAAGTCAGGTCATCAGCAAAAAACAAACAGCGACCCCGGTCGAGAGCATCCAGCCGTCCGGAACGGTACCCGGCGCGGATTGGATGCGGCGCCTGCTTGCAACCCATCCCTTGGCATGGGCCAGTCCCTGGTTGGCCCTGAACAGCCGGAGCCCGCGGCAGGGCGCTGCAGTGCAGGAGGATGGGGATTGTCTGATCGTGCGCGCTGAAACCCCGGGGCACCGGCTGGAGAACCTGGAGGTGCTGGCCAACCACCATTTCCTGACCATCCGCAGTCTGCCAACCAAGGCATTTGAGCCATCCACCGCCAAACCATCCAGCACCAACATGGGAGCCGCAAAGCCGGTGGCGGGAAACGGGGCCACCCATGACGCTGAACTCCCGGCGGTTCATGTCGTGATTCCCCTGCCGGAGGGGGCAGACCGGGAAAAGATTACGGCGACCTACAGCAACGGGTTGCTGGTGGTGCGTGTTCCCAAATGTCAGCAGGGGAAGTCCCGGAAAATTCCCCTCAGCCACGGCTAGGCCGAACATGGTCGAATCCGGCGCCCGCATCATCCCCGGGTGAGGTATCCAGGGACGCAAGGATCCTGCCTTCCACCGGATTCGACCGTGGCTTTCGCGCAAGACCTGCTTATTCCCATTTGTCTATGGAAAGGATCCGTCATGCCTTCCACCCATGTGCGCCATGCCTGTGTTGAAAAACCTGTGAAGATCGCCCTGCCCGGGTTGGATCTCGCCGGAGTTCATTCCGTGCCGGAGAGTCCCCTCGGCATGATCCTTTTCGCCCACGGGACGGGGAACAGACTGTTTCGCGAAGAAAACCACATGGTGGCCTCGATCCTTTACCAGGCGCGTCTGGGATCGCTGTTGATGGATCTGGTGGCGCAGCCGGATCGCGCGGATGGGACAGATGTTCCGGACGCGGAAATGTTGGCGGACAGGTTGGTGCAAGCGGCCGATTGGCTGGCTGGAAGGCCGGAGGCCGCGGACTGTGCATTGGGCCTTTTTGGAGCGGGTGATGGCGCGGCCGGCGCGTTGATCGCCTGCGCCCGGAAGCCTGATGCCTTTGAGGGGGTGGTGTGCTGGAGCGGGCAGACCGATCTGGCGGATCCGTGGCTTCCCCTGGTGGAGGTGCCTGCCCTGCTACTGGTGGGCGGCCAGGACCGCGCAGTGCTTCAAGCCAACCGGAGTGCCCTGGACCGCCTAGGGCGCGAAGCCAGCCTGATGGAGGTTCCTGGGAACACCCATCCAATGGCCGAACCGGGTGTCCTGGAACAGGTGACGGCCCTGGCGCGGAACTGGTTTTTGCGCCACCTCGCAGGCAGGGAGGTTTGATATGAGGACGAGTGCGCTGTTTTTTGATCGGGAGGAAGGGGGGCGATCGCTCGCTTCCCGTGTGCGGGCTTTGCCCCTGCATCTGCCGATTGTGCTGGGGATACCACGGGGTGGTGTTGCGACAGCGGCCGCCTTGGCCCGGGAAATACAGGCGGACCTGGATGTTGTGATCGCACGGAAGATTCCCGCACCCGGGCAGCCTGAATTGGCGCTGGGAGCACTGGCCGAAGGGGGGTATTTCCACATCGACCCGGTGGTGGGAGCCTTGGTCAAGATTCCGCCCGGTTACCTTGAAGTCCAAAAGCGGAAGCAGGCAGAGGAAATCGCCAACAGCCAGCATAAATTTCGCGGCATGGGTGAAATGCCCGATGTGAAGGGCCGGTCGGTGATTGTGGTAGATGACGGAGCGGCCAGTGGGTCCACCCTGGTCGTCGCGCTGGCAGCGGTGAGGGCGAGGGGACCGCGGGACCTTTACGCCGCCGTGCCAGTCGTGGCCGCGGACAGTATCAACCGTATCCGCGAGAGTTGCGACCGGTTGATTTTTGATTCGGCCCCGGCAGATTTTCACGCCGTGGGGCAGTACTACACCACATTCCGCCAACTGGATAACGATGACGTCGCCAACATCCTGCAAACTTGGGTGGCGGAGCATCACCCCGCCATGCCCTGAGAAGATTCGCTTCTCGGGACGGTGGGCACCTTCCATAACCTGTGCATTCGGGGACCAGCGCCATGGGGACGGCATATCTCACTTCCTCCACCTTGCTAGAACGCCTGAAAGGCAACCGTGACCCGGAGGCGTGGCAGCGTTTCCAGCGAGTGTACAGCGTGCTGATGCGTCGCTGGGGACATGATTTTGGTTTGCAGCCTGGTGATGCCGCTGACGCTGCGCAAGAGGTCAGCCTGCATGTCTTCACCAATATCCATCACTTTCAGCACCGGCATCCCGGTGCTTTTCGCGCCTGGTTGCGTGTGATTGCCCGCAACAAGATCCGGCATATTCGCCGGGCGAGAAAAATGGATAGTTTTGATGATTTGGGGATTACCGATATCGCCGACACGGTTGGTAGTCAGGGTTTTTCCGAGGAGCAGTGGAATTGTCTTATGGCGAAAGCCAAAAAGGCAGTCCGCCCTGAATTTGTGGAGAGCACCTGGAAAGCTTTCCAGGGGGTTTATGAGGAACGACGGTCCCCGGCGGATGTGGCGAATGAGTTGGGGATGACCGTCAATGCGGTATACATCGCCCGCAGTCGGGTGCTTGGACGCCTGCGGTACCAACTGGGCAGGCTGTTGGAAGACGAGCCTGTTTGATCGGAGGGGACATTGGCCTGGATTAGCGGCCGAACCAAAAAATCTGAGACAAACCCATGCAGACAAACAAGTGTCCAAACATTTCAGTCCTGGTTGACCTCTGCGAGGGCAAGCTGGATACGGCCCAGTTGGCCCAGGTGGAAGATCACCTGGAGGAATGTGAAACCTGTTCTTCCAGGCTGGATGAGCTTTTGCGGGGCAAGAGTTTGGAACCGCTGAGGAAGGCGGAGGCCCTGGATTCGGATTTGCTGCTGGGTGGGTTGCTGCGTTTGGGGTCCATTGGGCCATCGCCGGTTTTGCGCCCCCCTTGCGTGGAGGGTGACCTAGGTCGCCTTGGTCGCTACCGCATCCTTCGGAAAGTGGGGGAGGGGGCCTCGAGCGTGGTGTACCAGGGTGTGGACAAATTGTTGCTGCGCCCCGTCCTTCTGAAAGTTTTCCGGCCCGGATATTGTTCGGGTGAAGATGGCAAGCGCGAACTGCTGGAGGAGGCACGCCTGATGGCTCGCTTCAGCAACGACCTGGTTGCCGGTCTGCTGGATCTGGGGAAAGACGGCAACACTTCTTTTCTGGTTTTTCCCCACTCGAACGGGGTGAGCCTGGACACCCTGCTGCATTCCCATGGTGAAGATGGCAAAAATCAGATTCAACCTTGGATGTCCCTCGAGGAAAACCTGAGGCTGGGCCAGGATTTGGCACGGGCTTTGGGGGAGGTTCACCGGCAGGGTTTGCTTCACCGCGATATCAAGCCGGCCA
>DKBS01000219.1:6933-7399 GCA_002451275.1 Planctomycetaceae bacterium UBA6894
TTCACCGCGATATCAAGCCGGCCAATGTGGTGATCCATATGGATGGTGAGGGCCGGCGTCATGCCCGGTTGATCGACCTGGGGTTGGCCTGCAGCCGGTCCTCCCGGGTGGGGACCCCCGCGTACCGGGCTCCGGAGCTTGATTCTGGAAGTGTTCATACGATTGACACGGATCTGTTCGCGTTTGGGAGATTGCTGGCGGAACTTGGGAAACTTTCGCAGAAAGCGTGGCCGGCTGCCCTGCAGGCGACCTGTTCCGCCCTGCAAGATGAGAACCCGGTATTTCGGCCCGCCCTGCCTGAAGTTCAGGAAGTGTTGGGGCGAGCCCTGAAAAAGGCCGAACAAAAAAGCCTGCCACCAGTGGCTTGGGCCGGCCTTTTGGCGTTAATCGGTTTTATTTTCGGGACTCTGCTTTTTGTCGCCTTTTTCAAGGGCTGACGGGTTTCACGTGCCCTCAGAGGGCAATA
>DKBS01000219.1:7661-19226 GCA_002451275.1 Planctomycetaceae bacterium UBA6894
CCCTCAGAGGGCAATACCCGGCAAAGGGCCACCAGATTTTTTTGAAAGGTTTGACCGGTTCGCGGCATTAGAGGGTGTTCTGCCTTTCCGCGGATGGCCATGTAGCCGTTGCCAATCCGTCCCAAGGCACGCGGGAGGACATAACCAGTCCGGCCATGGGAGTCCCCGCCCATGGTCGGACTGATTTTATAAGGAGAGTTTTCATGGAACTGACCTGTCAGGAATTGCTTTCCGAATTGGCATCTCCGCGGACCGGCCCCTTGATCAGCCTGTACCTGCCATTTCCAGCCAGGGGAATCCCCAAGCTGTGGCTGCAGTGGCGGAATCTACTGCGCAATGTGGAAGGGGAACTGGAAAGCCGCGGGATTCATGGTGAGGAACAAGAGAAGCTACTGGGGCCCGCCCGGGAATTGATTGGCAAAAAGGATCCGCGGCAGCCCGGAATCCTTGGGGTGGCGGGATTCCTTGCCCCGCAGTTTTTTCGGGCCGTTGGATTGCCTGAAGCTCCAGCGGCAACCTGGTCAGTGGGCGAGCATTTTCATCTGTATCCCCTGGTGTATCTGATGCGACGGCATCAGCGTTTTCATGTCTTGGCGCTGAGTGCCAACGGGGCCCGGCTGATTCGTGTGGAACGGGGTATGGCCACGCCGGTGGAATTGCCCGGACTGCCGGCGAACATGCGGGAGGCTTTGCAATTCCACGATCGGGATGATTATTTGGGGCTTCACACCACCGCCGCCGGAGCTGTCGCAGTGCATGGGGCCCAGTTTCACGGGCATGGAGTGGGCGTCGATGATGAGAAGAGTGATACGGTCCTGTATTTCCGCATGGTGAACCGGGTGGTGCGCCATACGCTGGGGAATGATGCCGGTCCACTGGTTTTGGCAACCGTGAAAGCCAACCTGCCGCTGTACCGGGAGGTGAATACCTATCCGGGATTGTTGGAGGCCTGTGTCCCGGGGAATCCGGACCGATTGAAAAACGAAAGGTTGGTCCAGGCTGCCTTTGCCTTGGTGGAGCCTACTTTTCGGGCTGAGAGCGCACAGCCGGTCAAGCGGGTGTTGGGAGGGCTTGGTCAGGGTTTGGTGGAAGAGGAGCCGATGTACCTGCGAACCCAGGCCAGGGATGGAGGTGTGGAGATACTGGTTCTTCCCGAGGAAGAGGCTGGCCAAACTCCATGCGGCGCTGATCCACATGCGGAGGGCTGTGCACTGATCAATCAACTGATCAGCCAGACGATGGCGCACCGGGGTTCGGTGGCATTCGCCTCGGGCCAGCAGTTTGCCGGTCATCGACTTCCCTGCGCGCTGTTGCGCCACGGGCGCCGGGCGGTTCATCCGGTGGTTTGATAGGGGTCATTAGGTACTGCCTACCCGGATGACGATTTTGCCCAGGTGTTTTTGGGACATGAGATGCCTTGGTCAAAGTGAAAGGCGCAATTATCTTGGTCCGCAACCACTCCGTACCACAGCCCCAGTCTGTTGGCAGATCACCACGAATGCGGAAGGTCTGGTGTCTTGGTCAGCCCAGACATGCCAATGCCGCAAACCCTCAGAAATTTTAGGCCTGCCCCACTTCCAGCCTCTTCGCTGACACTCGGCGCGGGCCAAGGAATGTGCCTTTTCAGCAGAAACGATTGGTGCAGGGATTCGGAGCAGGCGTCGCATCAGCCGAAGTGCAGAAAAGAATGCCAATTTAAAATTACTCCCCCCATTACGATCCGCCAACAGCCAAGTAGGCGGGGAGCCTACCCAAAGCCTGGGTGTAGCTTGCGCATTTTGCCTGGCTGAGCGTATTGAAGGGTCAGCCTTCACCCACCCGGATGACGATTTTGCCCAGGTGTTTTTGGGACATGAGATGCTCGTAGGCCTGGCGGGTTTCCTCGAACGGGAATACGCGGTCGATGACGGGGCGGATCTGGTTGACGGTGATGGCGCGGTTCATGTCCTCGAACATGGCGACGCTGCCGACATAGATGCCGTGGACCTTTTGGGCGTTGAGCAGCAGGGGGATGATGTTGGGCGGTTCGGTACCCATGTCCAATAGTCCGATGAGGGCGATGGTGCCGCCGACGCGAGTGGCCTTGATGGAGCGTTCAAACGTGCCGGGGCCGCCGACCTCGAGGACCAGGTCCACCCCCACGCCGCCGGTGAGATTCCGGACTTCCTCGTGCCATTCCGGCTTTTTACGGTAATTGATAATGGAATCCGCACCCAGGGCCTTGGCCTTGGCAGCCTTGTCATCGCTGCCGCTGGTGGCGATGACCCGGGCACCGAAAGCTTTGGCCAATTGCAGGGCGAAGATGCTGACACCGCCGGTGCCAAGGACCAGCACCGTGTCGCCCGCCTTGGTGTTGGCGGAGGTGACGGCGTTCCATGCGGTGAGGGCGGCGCAGGGGAGCGTGGAGGCTTCCTCAAAACTGAGATGCCCGGGGATGTGGACGACGCTGTGGGCGGGCAGGCAGACGCGTTCTGCCAGCATGCCGTTGATGCCGCCACCCAAGGAGGAAAGGAGGGCGTGCTCGTTGATAGGGCCGCCTAGCCAATCGCGCATGAAGTTGGCGGCGACTCGGTCGCCGACCTTGAACCGGGTGAAACCCGGGCCGATGCCGACCACTTCGCCGGCGCCATCCGACAGGGGGATGACGGGGTAGGTGCGGTTGCGGGGGTAGCCACCCTGGATGAGCAGGGAGTCCCGGTAGTTCAGGGAGCAGGCCTTTACCGCAATGAGGACCTCGCCCGGTCCAGGTGTGGGCTCGGGCAGGTTGACTATTTTCAGAGCCTGGATGCCCTCGGGGGAATCGATGCGGTAAGCGCGCATGGTGTCACTCCGGAAAGTTATAAAAGGGGAGGATTATGGTGAGGCCTGATCAGGCTTTGGTCAGTTCCTGAAAAACAATCATGGAAGGGTTGCCCACCGCGGCATAGTGCCCGGTGAAGGCGAGGGCGCCGGTGGTCTTATTGACGCGGAAGACGGCCACATGGTCAGCCCGCTGGTTGCAGCAGTAGAGGAAGTTGCCCGCTGGGTCGAAATTGAAGCTGCGGGGATAATTGCCGCGGGTCCATTCATCGGCCAGATGCTTGAGCGTGCCATCGGTGGCGATGTTGAAAACGCCGATGCTGTCGTGCAGGCGGTTGCCGGCGTAGAGGAATTTGCCATCTCCGGACACGAGGACCTCGGAGCAGAAATTGCTTCCGGCGAAGCCAGGTGGAAGCGTGGAGATGGTTTGGCGGACCGTCAGTTTTCCAGTGGCGCCATCGTAATCGAAAAGGACCAGCGTCGAGCCTTCCTCCTGGATGGAGTAGAACCATTTGCCGTTTGGGTGGAAATGGAAATGGCGGGGGCCATCGCCTGGCGGGAGTGTGACCGTGTGGTGGTCGGCAGGGCTGAGCTTGCCGGTTGCCGGATCGAACTTCCAGACATAGATGGTGTCCAAGCCGAGATCGACATGGATGACGAAACGGCCAGTCGGATCAGGTGCGATCTGGTGGGCATGGGTGCGGTCATGTCCGCTAAAGGCGAAGCTGCCTTTGGGAGCGTTGGCGGCCCGGGCGGGACCGATCTTGCCGGTATCGTTCTTCACATCGGTGGCCTCACCCAACTTTCCGTCGGCCTGGATCGGCAAAACGGCGATGGACCCGCCGAAGTAGTTGGCCACCAGCAGGTGCTTGCCGGCGGGATGGATACTGACATACGTGGGGCCCGCTCCGCCGGAACGGACGGTGTTGAGCGGTTCCAGTTGGCCGGTGGCGGGGTGAATGGAGAAGGCGGTGACGGTGCCTTCCTTATCCGGGCCCTGGCGGTCGGTTTCGTTGGCGGAATAGAGGCGATTACCGGCGGTGTTGATAACCAGGCAACTGGGGCTGGTGCCCATTTCGTGAACGCCGGCTTCGCGCAAGGCCCCGGTGGCCCTGTCCACCTCGAACAAGTGGATGCCACGGCCGTTGCCCGGGGGCAGGTCCACCTGGGTGGGGAGAACATCTTTTAGAGGGGAACTGAAGGTGCCGACATAGGCCATGCACTTTCCTGCCTCCTGGGCCGCGCGGGCACGACCGCGGGTGGCCACCAGCGGGGTGGCTCCAGCGAGGGCAACCGTGGTTTGGAGGAAGGTTCGGCGGGAGTTGCCAGAGGTGGGCATGGCGCGGATTCCCTGGAGGGTGAGTTTGGTTTGGCTATGAGTTTAACAGGAAAAAGCGCGGTTGGCATGGTTGGGGGTATGCTGGTCGGGATGGGATTACTTTGCATGGAGTTTGGCGATGCGGGCGCAGCAAATGACGGCGTTGGTGTGGGTGGCGATCGTGTTCTTGACCCATGGGCATTCTGAAGAGGCCATGCGGCTGTTGCCACAGGCATTTGGTTCTGAATCGGGCCTGCGAGGCCTGAGCGTGGTCGGTGGCCAGGTTGCCTGGGTGAGCGGGACGGGCGGGACCGTGGGCCGAACCACCGATGGGGGGAAAACCTGGCAGGTGCAGGTGGTGCCGGGGGCCGAGAAACTGGATTTTCGCGATGTGGAGGCTTTTGGGGCCAGCGTGGCTTATTTGCTTGCAGCCGGGCCCGGGGATGCCTCGCGGGTTTACAAGACCACTGATGGTGGCAAAACCTGGCGGCAGCAGGCGGTGAACGCGGATGCGCAAGGGTTTTGGGATGCGATGGCCTTTTGGGATGAGCGGAACGGGATAGTGTTTGGCGACCCGGTGGACGGGCAGTTTCGCCTGTTGATCACCGAGGATGGCGGGGAAACCTGGAGGCCATTGGCACCCACCGGGATGCCCCGAGCCTTGCCCAGGGAGGGGGCGTTTGCCGCCAGTGGAACCTGTCTGGTGACCGGTGGCACCCGGGATGTGTGGTTTGCGACCGGGGGAGCGGGAGTGGGGCGGGTGTTTCACTCCGGCGATCGCGGGAGGACCTGGACCGTGGTGGAAACGCCGGTGGCGGGGCGGAACGAGTCGTCCGGCATTTTTTCGATTGGCCTGCGCGGTGGCGCGCCCGAGGTGGTGGTAGGAGGGGATTATCGCAAACCTCAGGACGCCGTGGGCACGATCGCCCATTCCGGAAACGGAGGGCGTGATTGGAAACTGGCGAAAACGCCCGCGCCGTTTTGCTCGGCGGTGGCCTGGGCGAAGGACCGGTGGATTGCCGTGGGGACGGCGGGGATCCATGCATCGCAGGATGGAGGGGAGACCTGGAAGCCACTGGATGGTGGTAATTACAACGCGGTGCAGTTCGCGGCAAATGGTACCGGGTGGGCAGTGGGACCGAAGGGGCGGCTGGTGCGCATGAGCCTGGCGCAGCGATGAAGGGTTACGCGCCCGGTTGGCAGGTTCGGTGTTGCAAGTGCGGGCACATTCGCGATGCCGAGGAAACGGGCATGGTGCGCCTGGGGGCGGCATCGTGGAAGAAGTACATCATCGGGTGGTGCCCCCGTTGCCGATGGCTTCGGTTTCTGGCGGTGGAAAAAGTGCCAGTTCGTTAGCACTGTTCTTTCGCCCAATCGGGACGGGGTGCCTGGAAAGTGTATTCCCCTCCGTGGAGCGGGTGCTTGAACGCGAGTTTCCACGCGAAGAGATGCAGGGGGGGGGCGTTGGGTGTGAGGGTTTGGGTGTCACCCAGGCGCTGACCGGGTAGGTACATGGTGTCGCCCACGATGGGTAAACCCAGGTGCCAGAGGTGGACGCGGATCTGGTTGGTACGGCCGGTGCGGGGGGTGACTTCGAGCAGGGCGGTGCCATCGGGAAAACGGTGGAGGACCTGCAAGCCGGTGCTTGCCGGCAGGCCGTTTTCGGGATCGACCACGCGGGAGCCGCATTCGCCGGCGGTGGCGGAAATGGGAGCCTCGCAGGAGAAGGTGTCTTCGGGCGGGTGGCCCGTCACGCGGGCCAGGTAGGTCTTTTTGACCTCGTCGCGTTCGAAGGCGGGTTGCAGCACCTTGGCGAACGCCCCCTTGCGCGTGAAGACGGCCAAGCCGGAGGTGTTGGCATCGAGCCGGTGGGCCGGGCGGGGTTTTTCAGGGTCGTAGACATCGCGGAGGATGGAGGCCAGCGTGTTGCGGTTGAACCGGCCGCTGGGGTGCATGGGCAGCGGGGCGGGCTTGTTGACGATGATCAGGGCCTCATCCTCGTGCAGGATGTCGATGGCGAGATTGACATCGGGCTCGATTTGCGCCCGTTCGCGGGTGAAATAGCGTTCGCCCGGTAGCACGCGATGGTCCGCCGCGACGGGCTGGAAATGTTCGTTGACCATGTCGCCAGCCTTGAGCCGGGCCAGCCAGTCCTCGCGGCTGATATGGTCGAACACCGCGCAGAGGAAATCGGCCAGGGTGAAGCCACCGAAGCGGGCGGGGATTCTCAACGGACGGAAATTGTCTTGGGGCTTTTTGCCCGGTTGTTCCCGGGTGAGGTGCCGGAGTTTTTCCCGGTGACGGGCGAGGGAAATCGAGTTGCGTTCCCCGGGAGTCTTGTAGCAACGGGGGCAGGAGACGCCCTCCACCGTGCGGGGGTCGGCCAAATCGGCCGGTGAGAGGACGCCCTGGCAGGCGTAGCACATGCCCTGGCCGGATTCGCCCAGGTCGCCGGCGACGCCGACGCGTTTGTCGAAGACAAAGCACTCGCCGTGGTAGTGATGGTTGCCGCATTCCTCAAAGTACTTGAGGATGCCTCCATCGAGCTGAAAGACATTCTCGAAACCCTGGTCGATCATATAGGGCGCCGCCTTCTCGCAGCGGATGCCACCGGTGCAGAAGGTGACGATGGGCTGGTTTTTGGGGAGAGGTTGCAGGCGGGCGGTGGCGGCGGGGAAATCGCGGAAGGTTTGCACGCCGATGGGGATGGCACCGTTGAAGGTGCCCAGTTTCAACTCGTAGTCGTTGCGGGTATCGAGCAGGGTGACGGGCTTGCCCTCATCCAGCCATTGTTTCAATTGCCGGGCGCTGATGCGGGGAGCGGGCTTGTTGACCGGGTCGATCCCCTCGACCCCTAAGGAGATGATCTCCTTTTTGATTTTGACCAGCATGCGGGAGAAAGGCTGTTGCTCGCTTAGGCTGACCTTGGGTGTGAGGCCTTCAAGGCCGGGGACGGCGCGGAGGACATCAAGGAGTTGATCGATGCGTTCGGCCGGGCCGGCCACGAACAGGTTGACGCCTTCGGTGCTGAGGAGGATGGTCCCCTTCAGGTCCCAGTCCTTGCAGGCCTGCCGCAGGCGGTCGCGCAGGCCCTTGAGGTTTTGGAGCGGGGCGAACAGGTAGGTGGAGATGTTGGTGACGGCTGGCTGGGCGGTGGACACGGAAAAACTCCAAGCGGATCTTCGTGTCTTATTTTAATGGATCTCGCCCCGGTGCCCATCCTGAACGGAGCCAATTCATGGTTTACGGGGGCAGGGCGTCATTTTTTTGTTTGTCGTTCCCGGATTGCCTTGTTTTCAGCAATTCGGGCTTTCACCAGTTTGCGCACCAGAGTGGCAGTGAGCCTCTTGCCGGGCACGAATCGGACGGTTCCTGTGCTGGTGTCGTATTTGCCGAGAAGTCGGGCCAGGGATTTGACGATGCCGGAGCTCATCAGGTAGAGGGCGCAGTGCTTGCGGGTGGCACCCATCCCCACCAGGATTTTGCCCTCCAGCCGGAAGGCGGGCAGGCCATAGCTGATGCATTCCCCGGCCTGCGGGGCGGCGGAAAGGATGAGCCCGCGGAGCCGCTCGAGTTCGAACCGCTGGTCGGCGGGAAGTTTGGACAGATAGTCCTCCAGGGTGGTTGGCTTGGTGGGGACAGGGCACTCCTGTAGGAAGACCGGGATCGGGATGCCTATCTCTACACCCCTTTTCTATACCTGTTTTTGATTGAAAAAGGCTGGTGGAACGGTCTGGCATGCAGGGGCAAAGAATTTTTGGGAAAATACCGTAAGGATTCAGGCCATGGCCCGCTTGGTTGGGTAGAGAGGGGATGCAATGGCTGAACACGGGGACTATCTGGAGCAGATCCAGAAACATGGGCCGGCGCTGGTGCTCTGGGCGACCGCGCAGATGCCCGCCTGGCTGGGGGCCAAGCTGGACCCGGAGGACTTGGTCCAGCAAACGCTCCTGGAATCGGTGCGGGGTGGTGAGCGTCTGGCCGGGAAACCTGAACGGGAGGTGCTCGCGTACCTGCGCAGGGCGTTGATCAACAACCTGATCGACGCGGCCCGGAAATACGCCCCGACACGGGGCGAGGTGCCATCAGCGGGCATTGGGGACTCTTCCCGGGGTGCGGGGGACTGGTTGGCGGCGCCGGACACCTCGCCCAGCGAGCGGTATGCGAAACGGGAACGCGACGACAAATTGGCCGAGGGGCTGGCCCGATTACCCGAAGCCCAGCGTCTGGCCGTGGAAATGCGGTACCTGCGTGGGGCCAAGGTGGCGGAAATTGCCCAAAGCATGGGAAAGACGGAGGGGGCCGTGGCTGCCCTGTTGCACCGGGCGGTGACCACGCTGAAGGTTGATCTGCACCATTTGGGAGGTTAGTCATGCGCCGACGGCGGGATGACTGATGAACGAAACCGGTTCTGACCTGCGGCCCGGCGGTGGGATTCCACCGGATGCGACCTCCCAGGGGCGCGATGACGCGCTGGGGGAGGGGATCGGGATTGTGCTGCGCGCGGAGGAAGCTGGGCAGTCCCCTGATTTGGCCGATTGGCTGGCAGGCAATCCGGATCTGGCTGGCGAGCTTGCCGGTTTTTTGGCAGCCCAGCGTGGAATCCAGGCGGCATCAAGGCGTTGGCTTTCCGAACAGGAGGAGACGGTTGGCGAGCTGGATCTCGAATCCAAGCCGGGGGTTCAGAAACTGGGAGGGTTGGAGCTGGGCGAGGAACTGGACCGGGGAGGGATGGGGGTGGTGTATCGCGCTTATGACCCTGTTCTGCGGCGTGAAGTGGCGGTGAAGCGGGTGCTGTCGGGATCCTTCACCACCCCGGAGGAGCGGGCAAGGTTCCGCTTTGAGGCCGAGGCGGCTGCCGGGCTGAGCCATCCGGCCGTGGTGCCCATTCACTCGTTTGGCGAGGAAGCTGGTGGCCCCTACCTGGTGATGGCTTTGATGGAGGGGGGATCGCTTGCCAAAAAATTACGGGAGCGCTTGCCGGAAAGTTGTTACTCACCGCCGGAGGCGGCGGCATTGGTCAGGGATGTGGCGCTGGGGGTGCACCACGCGCACCAGCGGGGGTTGCTGCATCGGGACCTGAAGCCGGCGAACATCCTGTTTGACGGGCAGGGACGGCCGCACATCGCGGATTTCGGACTGGCCCTCACCCTGGAAGCCACCTTCAGCCTGAGCATGGCGGGCTCGGTGACGGGAACCGCAGCCTACATGGCCCCCGAGCAGGTTGAGGGTGGGAAGAGCCTGACCACGGCCGTGGATATTCACGCACTGGGAGTGATCCTATACGAGTTGTTGGCGGGCCGGCCACCTTTCGGCTGCGATGAATGGTTGGTGACCCTGCACCGGGTGCGGGATGAGGAGGCGCCCGGCCTGCGGGAGAAGCGTCCGCAGGTTCCGCGGGATCTGGAGACCATCTGCCTGCGGTGCCTGGAAAAGGATCCGGCGGACCGGTACTCATCCGCCCAGGCCCTGGCAGAGGATCTGGATCGTTTTTTGCAGGGGGAGCCGCTGGTTTACCGGCGCCCCGGCTGGCTGGCCGGATTGTCCCGTGTGCTGTCGCGCAGGCGGTTGACCAGTTCGATGGGATCGTGGCCGGGTTGCTATTTCGCATCGGTTTTGGCGCTTTTCACCCATGGAGTGGTCGAGTGGCTGCTGCTGGCCGGCCATGGAAGCGGGTGGGCCTATGGGGTTTTGGGAATCAATCTCCTCGGTTGGTTTGGGCTGTATTGCTGGTATTTGTTGTCCCGATGGCAGTCGCTGACCCCGGTGGAGCGACTGAGTGCCGCGGTGCAATTCGGAACGATGCTTGCTTGCGTAGCATTGGTGTCCGGTGTGGTGGAACACCATGGTTGGGAGGTGCTGCCGTTTTATCCTCCCCTGACAACCGTGCTAGGCCTGGGCCTTTTCGCGCACGGGGCCACCCACTGGGGATGGTTTTATTTCATGGGTGTGATGCTGATGATTGTGGCTTTTCTGATGCCCGTATTTTCGCCCATCACATGGCCGGTGATCCACGGGCTAGCGGTAGCGACCATTCTGGCCCGAGTGGGGGGCAGGTTGCATGAGTTTGACAGGGAGTGCCGGGCCTTGAATGGCGGAGGAGGCCCCGAGGCGACCTAGGAACGGGCGGGGCCGGACGGAACTGAAACAAATCGGGTGAAAGCTGTCGCACCACGGGGGCTTGCCTGTGTTGCAGCGGGGACTCCCTACCCGGTGCAGGAATTGGCTGAAAGGCGGCGGGGCCGCTCTGGGGGACGGACTGGGAAAGGGCCGGATGGCCCGGTGTTTCTTGGCAACCCACCTGGTGTGGGGAGGGGGAAGGTATGTGCTATTCGGCAGAGGCGAGTTTTGGATCCGGTGCCTTGTTGCTTGCCGTGGGGGCCTGGTCGCTACGGACGGCAGTTCGAAAATCTCGCTGGATGTGGCCTTATGCGGTGGTTCCCGTCCTGTTCGGGGTGCAGCAGTGCACTGAAGGATTTGTCTGGCTGGGTATCCACGGGGAAAAACCCTGGCTGGTAGAGGCGGCCTCCAGGTTTTACTTGTTGTTTGCCATCGCGTTCTGGCCGTTCTGGTACTCCTTTGCCGCTTGGAAAACCGAGGTTAATCACCAAAAGAAGGGCTTCCTTGGTTTCTGGATGGGGCTCAGTCTGATCTGGGTGCTGGCCTATCTGATTTCTATAAGGGGTGATGCTGGGGTGCCCATCGCCTGCGAATCGGGCCATTCGGTGCGTTACAACTATTCGGATTCTGGGGGTCTATGGAAAACCACTGAGGGCAAATGGCTGTCACGGACCCTTTACCTGTTGACGGCGTTGGTGCCAAACCTGGTCATGACCCACAGAAGATATTTGTGGGGGCCTGTGTTGACAGCTTCGGCCTCCGCCCTGGCAGCCGCCCTTTATTATGACCACGCGTTCACCTCGGTCTGGTGCCTGTGGTCAGCGTTGGTGTCGGCACTGATCGCCCGATCGGTTTGGCTGGCTCCGGCCAAGGCGGAGGACTTGTTTCTGAAGGAGTCCAAGTTTCGCGCCACGGGGGCTCTTTGTGGGAGCGTGTGATTTCTGATGGATAAGAGCTGGATTACCAATAGCTTGGCGGACCCTGCGCCTATATATCAGTAATCCGTCAGGTTTTTCGGGGGGAATGAGGCCCGGAGGGCGTTTAGGACTGCGAGGACATCGATGAGTTCCTGCGTGACGGCGCCGGCGACTGGGGAGAGGATGCCGGCGGCGGCCAGGCCCATGCCCAGGATGCTGACAAGCATGCCGCCGACGGCGCTTTGCAGGGCGATGGAGCGCATGCGCATGCCGATGTGGAGCAACTCATCCACCCGCTCGAGCGAGCTGTCGAGGATGACCACGCCGGCGGCCTCGGAAGTGACCTCGCTGCCCTGGCCGAAGCCGATGCCGACGGTGGCGGCAGTGAGGGCCGGGGCATCGTTGATGCCG
>DKBS01000146.1:0-1733 GCA_002451275.1 Planctomycetaceae bacterium UBA6894
GCTGTCGGTGGAGACACCCACCACATTGCTTCCGGTGAACATCACATACTGTTCCACGCCGGCCAGGTTGGCCTTCACCACGCTGGAGTAACCGGCCGCGTCCTTCAGGTCGGTGGAGCGCCAGATCACCTCGCCGGTCTTGCGGTTGAGGCATGCCAGCGTGCCCTTGTCGCCGCCGGGCACGCAGACCAGCTTTTCGCCGTCCACCAGGGGGGACTCGCTGAAGCCCCAGCCGCTCATCAGCTTGCCGCCGAGGTCCTTCTCGTAGTTCTTGGTCCACACCAGCGAGCCGTCCGCGGACTTGAGGCAGTAGACATCGCCACGGATGCCGAGGATGTACAGGTGGCCGTCCTCAGTGACGGTGGGGTTGCCGCGGGGGCCGCCGCCCCAGTTCGAGTCGGAGCCGTTGTCCTCGTATTCCTTGCCCACCTTCACGCGCCAGAGTTCCTTGCCGGTGGCCTCATCCAGGCAGAAGACCTCGTCCACATGCTTCTGGCCGGAGCCACCCCGGCGGCCCTTGCCCTTGGGCTCTTCCTTTTTCTCCTTGGGTTCATCCTTGGGGGTTTCGATGGTGCCGCCCACCAGATAGACCTTGCCCTTGTGGATGGAGGGGCCGGAGTAGCCCACGCCGGCGTTCTTGAATTCCCAAGCCACGGGCGGAGCCTTGCCGTCGAACGACTTTTTCAGGCCGGTCTCGGAGGACTGGTCATTACGGCCGGGGCCGCGCCACTGGGGCCAATCCTCGGCGAAGAGTGGCACGGCCAGGCAGGCGGCGCAAAGGGCGAGAGCCAGGCAGCTACGCATGTCAAAAACCTCAGGCTTTCGTGAAAGGGGGGAGAGACTTTACACCTGCCAATTTACCGTACCGACGAACGCCTGACCACTACCCGTTCCGCCGGGGGACCATGCCAAGGAAACCGGTTGGCAGTTTGGGCAAGAGGCGGCGTTTTTTGCTGAAAAAACAGCGGCACAGAGGGTCTGTTTCGGGTAATCTGGTGCCTTGCGGAATGGATCAGGTGCTGGCCGGGGGAATGCACGATGAGTCGATGGAGAGCGGGTTGGTGGCTGGCGGGGCTTCTGGTTGCGGGCGGGCAGGTGCTGGGGCAGGAATCTGGCCTGGGTGCCCAAGGGCAGGATCGGCCCGTTCCGGTCATTTTTGACACTGACATTGGCAATGACTGTGACGATGTGCTGGCCATGTCGATGCTGCACAGCCTGGCCAGCCGCCACGAGGTGGAGCTGCTGGCCGTCACCATCACCAAGGACAACCCCTTGGCCGTCCGCTATGTGAGCGCCCTGAACACCTACTACAACCGCCCGACGATCCCCATTGGACTGGTGCGTCAAGGCAAGACACCCGAGGCGGGCAAGTTCCTCCCTCTGGCTGACAAGAAAGTGAACGGGCAGTACCTGTATCCGCGGGCCCTGGGCGACAATGCCGAGGTGCCCGATGGGGTGACGGTGCTGCGGCAGACGTTGGCGCGGGCGAAGGACCGTTCGGTCTCGGTGGTGCAGGTGGGATTCTCCACCAATCTGGCACGCTTGCTGGAAAGCCCCGCCGATGCCGCCAGCCCGCTGGCCGGCCGGGACCTGGTGAAGGCGAAGGTGAAGGAACTGTCGATCATGGCCGGGGCCTTCCAGAAGATCGATGGGAAGGTGCACAAGGAATACAACGTGGTGGAGGACATTTCCTCCTGCCGGAAGCTGGCGGAGCAGTGGCCCACTCCCATTTT
>DKBS01000146.1:1977-2622 GCA_002451275.1 Planctomycetaceae bacterium UBA6894
CGGAGCAGTGGCCCACTCCCATTTTCTGGAGCGGCTTCGAGGTGGGGCTGGCCGTCACCTACCCGGCGGAGAGCATCCTGCGGGACTACGCCTACACCCCCAAGCATCTGGTGGCGGAGTCGTACATCGTTTATGAGCCGCCGCCCCACAATCGCCCGTGCTGGGATTTGACCAGCGCGCTGTTCGTGGCCCGGCCCGATCGCGGGTACTTTGGCCTGTCGAAGCCCGGGCGAGTGACCGTGAAGGAGGATGGGGAGACCCTCTTCACGGAGGATCCAAACGGCAGGGACCGGTATCTGACCGTTAACAGGGAACAGGCGGCCCGCACCCGGGAGGCCTTCAGCCACCTGTGCAGCGAACCGCCGCACCCCCTGCCGCGCACTGCCACGGAAGGGAAGTGAGCCATGACGCAACCAGCCTTGCCCAAGCGGAAAATCGTCACCGTGGTGGGCTCCATCAACCTGGACCTGGTGGTGCGGGCCAAAGCCCTGCCGAAGCCCGGGCAGACTATCGTCGGGAAGGATCTGGACCGGATTCCCGGGGGCAAGGGGGCCAACCAGGCGGTGGCCGCCGCGCGCCTGGATGCGGTGGTGCGCATGATCGGCCGTTTGGGGGATGACCCCGCGTCGATCATCCTGCGGCAGC
>DKBS01000146.1:2921-3351 GCA_002451275.1 Planctomycetaceae bacterium UBA6894
CAGAACACCATCATCGTGGTGCCGGGTGCCAATGCCCAGCTCACCACCGACGACATCCGCAAGGCCGAGCGGGGCATCGCCACCAGCGATCTGGTGCTGGTGCAACTGGAAACCCCGCAACAGCCCATTCAGACCGCTTTGGAAATTGCGCGCGAAAACAAAGTGTTCAGCGTGCTGAACGCCGCGCCTACGCCATACGCCCTGCAGGTGGATTTAGGGCTGGCGGACGTGCTGTGTGTCAATGAGACCGAAGGCGGGCATTTGGCCGGCATTGCGGTGGAAACCGTGGAGGATGCCCGCAAGGCAGTGGAGTTCCTGAGGGGCCGGGGGGCCCATCGCGTGGTGATCACGCTGGGAGCCCTGGGGGCTGTGGGAATGGACACGGACGGGAGTTTTCACCACGCGCCCGCCTTCCCGGTGCGGGCGGTGG
>DKBS01000087.1:0-743 GCA_002451275.1 Planctomycetaceae bacterium UBA6894
TCTACTGGAGCCGCAGCCGCAAGGAACTGTGGCACAAGGGTGCGACCAGCGGCCTGACCCAAAAAGTGCGAGAGCTTCGCATCGACTGCGACCAGGATGCGGTGGTGCTGCGGGTGGAAGTGGGGGGCCTGGGTGGCTCCTGCCATGTCGGTTACAAGTCGTGCTTTTACCGCTCCATTCCCGTGGGGGAACAGGCCGGCCAGCCGATGGCGCTGAACGAGAAGGAAAAAGTTTTCGACCCCGAGCAGGTCTACGGGAAAAAGTCCTGATCAGGCCAGCAGATCCTGCAGCAGGTGTCCGTGCACATCGGTGAGCCGGCGGTCCGCGCCGTTGTGACGAACGGTGAGCGCGGTGTGGTCGATCCCCAACTGGTGCAGCACCGTGGCGTGCACATCGTACACCTGGGTGCCCTTGCGGTCGGCTGGCTTGAAACCGAATTCATCCGAAGGGCCGATGGTCACCCCACCCTTGATGCCACCACCGGCCATCCAGTTGGTGAAGCAGTGGGGGTTGTGATCGCGACCCTTGCCACCCTGTGAACTGGGCATGCGGCCGAATTCGGTGGTCCACAGCACCAGGGTGTCATCGAGCAGGCCGGTGCGCTCCAGATCCTGCAGGAACGCGGAAATGCCATGGGCCATGCCGGTGGCCAGGGGGCCGTGGTCACGGAGGATATCCTCGTGGCTGTCCCAGTTGCGACGGGGGAAGCCGTTGTCGCACCCCGACCAGATCTGCACAAACCG
>DKBS01000087.1:1135-10293 GCA_002451275.1 Planctomycetaceae bacterium UBA6894
GCCGTGACCTGCAAACTCGCGGCCAGTTCATAGGCACGCAGTCGGGCTTCCAACCGGCTGTCGCCGTTTCGTGACGCTGCATGGTTGCGGTCGAGTTGAAGCAGCAGGTCGCGGTTGGCTTTCTCGTTGCCCGGCTTGAAGCCGGCGGCGGGGTCGGGGAACAGGTTGTCGAGCGGTTGTTCCTGGTGCAGCCGCAGGACCACGCCCTGGTGGTTGGCGGGCAGAAAGGCGCTGTCCCAGTTCTTGGGGCCGTTGCTGGGGTAGCCGCGGTGGTCGGGCAGCACCACGAAGGTGGGCAGATTGTCGTTCAGGCTGCCCAGCCCGTAGCTGACCCAAGCCCCCATGCCCGGGAACCCGGGATTCTGGAAGCCGGTGGACTGCAGGTAGGTGGCCTGGCTGTGCACGCCGGTCTTGCCGGTCATGTTGTGGATGAAGGCCATCTTGTCCACGACCTTGCCGAGTGAGGAGACCGGCTCAGACAGTAGTTTGCCGCTGGCGCCGTAGGGCTTGAATTTCCAGACCGGCTTGAGCCAGGGACCGAGACCATCCTGGAAGGTTTCGACTTTCTCGCCGAAATCCGAGGGTTGGCCGTGGCGTTTTTCCAATTCGGGTTTGTAGTCGAACAGGTCGATGTGGCTGGCGGCCCCGGCCATGAAAAACTGCACCACACGCTTAGCCTTGGGCTCAAACATCGGGCCGGGAGGCTTCGCGGAGGAACCAGCGGCCCGGGCCTCACGATCGAGCATGGCCGCCAGGGCGATTCCCCCCAGGCCACCTCCGGCACGCCATAGCCAGTGTCTGCGGTCGATCATGCGATCAGTCCAGGTAGGTGAATTCGTTCAGGTTGAACAGCAGCCGGGCCAGGGCGGGGGCTCCCTCGCGGGTCAGGAGGTCGGAGAGCAATCCAACCTCTTCCTCCGTCGCCGGGCGACCGAGCGCCTCCAGCATGGATTGGCGAACGATGGACCCGGCTGGAGTACCGGTTTGGGCGAGCCGGTCACCAAAGTGCTTGGCCATCACCAGCGCGAAACGGTTGTTGAGCAGGGCCAAGGCCTGTTGCGGGGTGATACTCTCGTTGCGGCGGTCGACCAGCATGGATGCGTCGGCACAATCGAGGCAGGTGAGGAAAGGTTGCTGCTGGCTGCGGACCACGAACCGGTAGACCGTGCGGCGGAGGCTTTTGGGGTCTTCCGGATCGTGCAGGTGGTACTGGTAATGGGGCGAATGTTCGGGTTTCTCGATGACAAAGTCCATGAAGCCTGGACCGTACATGGTGCGGTCCAGTTTGCCGGCCAGCAGCAGCATGGTGTCGCGCAGTTGCTCGCTGTCGAGCTTCTGGCGGTTGGCGCGCCAGTACAGGCTGTTGTCGGCATCCACGGCCGCGCGTTCGGGAATGGTGTCCGAACATTGGCGGTAGGTGGCACTGGTGACGATATGCCGGTGCAAGGCCTTGAGTGACCCCCGATTGTCGCGCAGGAACAGGGCCAGATGGTCGAGCAGTTCGGGATGGGTGCAGGGTTGTCCCTGCTTTCCGAAATCACTAGGCGTTTCCACCAAGCCTCGGCCCATGTGCCATCGCCACACCCGGTTGGCCATCACCCGCCAGAACAGCGGATTGTCGGGGTGGGCGATCCAGTTGGCCAGGGCCGCCCGGCGCTCCCCCTCTGTGGCCTGGGCATCCAGTTGGAATTGGGCCGGGGCGTGGTTCAACAGGGACAAAGCCCCGGGGGCGACCGGCTTGCCCGGTTGTGTCACATTGCCGCGCCGTAGCACGCTGATGGGGCGCGGTTTGCCCCCCGTGCCCGTGAATGCCCCACTCCCCTGGTAGACGGTGCCGCAGTACACCCTGGACGGTTTGGGCAATCGGGAACGCTCGGCAACCAGCCGGTCCAGTTGGGCTTGGGTCGCCTGGACGGGCCAGGCGGTCCGCTTCAGGCAGAACTTTGAGTTCCAGGTTCTCCAGACGGGCTTTCAGGGAGGCTAGGGATTCCGGTGTGGCGGGCTTTCCCGCGTGGTGGATGCCGTCTGTCAGGTTGCTTGCCCGCCAACGGGGCGGCCCCTCGATGCTGCCGCTGGCAATGACCGGTTTCTGGAGGGCTAGGTTGTTGCCGCTGGCATCCTCCACCCGCATTTCCGCCACCGCGGCGATGAAGTCGTTTTGGCGCGCGGTCAGGCGGGTGACGGTCAGGCGGACATAACTGCGCCTGGGCGCTTGTGGGTTGGACCACCGGGATGATGCCGGGGTTGGGGAAATCGGTTTTCTGTTCGAACAACAGCCGCGAGTTTTTGAAATCCGGGCTGTCGCTGCCTTCCACTTTCCAGCGGGTGGGGAAGCCAAAGCCCGCCCCGATGTTGCCGAAATCGTCCCAGCATGGTTCGAGCACGATGGTTGCGATCGGCTGGGATTTACCGAGGTCCACCTGGATCCAGTGCGTGGTGTCGGCCTTGTTTTCAATGGGGCTGTGCCAGCCGTATTCGGGCGCCGGAGAGCGCCCTGCTTTTTGCAGGGTTTGTAATTGGTTGCGCGCGGTCTTGATTTCCTCCTCCACCGCCTTGTCCCTGCGGGTGACGATCGCTTTCAGGCTGGCCTGAACCGCTTCGATTTGGCGGTGCAGGTCGGCGTCTTTTTTGGCGATGGCGGGGTCTTGAAAGTAGGACCGGTCCGCGCGGTCGATGGCGGCGAAAACAGCCTGCAGACTGTAATACTCCTCCTGGCTGATGGGGTCGAACTTGTGGTTGTGGCACTGGGCGCATTGCACGGTGAGGCCCAGGAAGGTGGTGACCACCGTTCCCACCATGTCGTCCCGGTCGAGGTGGCGGGCAACCTTGCCATCGATCTTGCTTTCAGGGACCTCGGCGTGGCCGATGAAATCCCACGGGCCGGCCGAGAGCATCCCCAGCGCCTCGATGGCCCCCGGATCGTCCGGGTACAGCACATCCCCGGCGATTTGCTCCCGCGCGAACCGGTCGAAGGGCATGTCACTATTCAGGGCCCGGATCAGGTGGTCACGGTAGGGCCATGCGTTGGGGCGAAGCTTGTCCTTGTCGTAGCCGTGGGTGTCGGCGAAGTGGACCAGATCCAGCCACAGGCGGGCCCACCGCTCGCCGTAGGCGGGGCTTGCCAACAGACGATCGACAACCCGCTCGTAGGCATCAAGGGAGGTGTCTGCCAGGAAGCGGTTGATCTCGTCCACCGTGGGAGGTAAGCCGGTGATGTCATAGGTCACCCGGCGAAGGAGCGCCGTTTTGCCGGCCGGGGCGGACAGGTCCCACTCTTTGGCGACCAATTTCTGGCGGATGAGGTGATCGATCGGCTGCTGTTTGGGGGGAAGCGCGGGTTGGGCCAGCGGCTTGAATGCCCACCAAGTTTCCTCGGTGCCCTCGGCTCCCGTCTGAGGGATTTTGGCGCCACCGGCAATCCAGTTTTTGATCAAGGCGATTTCGCCCGGGGAAAGCGGGTCGCCCTGGGGGGGCATGCGCTCGCTGGCCACCTGGCTGGTGATCTTTCGGAACAGCAGGCTTTCCTCCGGCTTGCCGGCGATCACCACCGGTCCGGATTCACTGCCGCCGAACAGTTTTTTGGGTTGATCCAGACGCAGACCGCCACGCGCCTTGGCACCGTGGCATTCCGCGCAACGTTTTTGGAAAACGGGCAGAATTTCCCTGGTGAAATCAGGCGCGACTGCACCGACTACGGCGGGGGCGATGGTCAAAACCAGAAGGGCGCAAAGCGGCATGCGGGAACCTCGCGGGCGGGCCTTTCATTATCGCCGGGCCCAGTCGGGCCCACAAGCCGCGTGTGTCAGGTGCCCGCCTTTTCGCGAAATTCCTTGCCCAGCCGGTCAGCGGCAAGGAGCGCGGCCAGCACCCGTTCGGGGCAGACCGCGACACTTTCATGGTGGATGGATTCGCCCGGCGCGCAGGAAGCCTCGGAAGCGACGCGCAACTCGTGTTCCTGTGGTTGTTCGCATCCGAGGTCTGCCAGGCACACAGGCAGGCCCACCAGCGCGCAGAACGAGAGAACTTCCTGGATGCGTGAAGCCGGTGCCCCCGTCAGCACCAGTCCTACCAGGACCCCGAAGGCAACCTTTTCCCCGTGCAGGGCGTGATGGCAGGCGGGGATGCGGGTGAGCCCGTTGTGGATGGCGTGGGCGCTGGCGAGGCCGCCCGATTCGAAGCCCAGGCCAGATAGGAGGGTGTTGGCCTCGACCACCCGTTCCAGGGCGGGTGTGACCACCTGGGTTTTGCAGGCGGTCAGGGCGCATGGGCCATCGGCGACGATGGTGTCGTAACACAGGCGAGCGATCGCGCCCGCAGCCAGGGTTTGCGACCCGCCGCAGACATTAGAGGCGCCGGAACGGCGGCAGCTTTCGGCCTCGAACCAGGTGGAAAGCGCGTCCCCCATGCCGGCGATGAGGTAGCGGACCGGGGCGCGGGCGATCACGGCGGTGTCCACCAGCACGGCTGCCGGGTTGCGGCTCCGGAGGTAACCGCTGAAGGTGCCGTCGCTGTTGTAGATGACCGTGGTGGCGCTGGTGGGGGCGTCGGTCGATGCCACCGTGGGGGCGGAAATGAAGGGCAGGTCTCCGGCCAACCAGGCCGACCCGCGTGCCGTGTCGATCACCTTGCCGCCGCCTAGACCCACCACCGCCTGGTGGTTTCCCGCGCGAATGGCATCGACCACGCGATCCATTTCAGCCTGGGTGCATTCGCCGGTGAAGGGCAGGTGGGTAACATCCGCATGACCGTGGAAGAAGGATTTCGCACCCTCCCAAGCCCGTGGCCCGGCGAGGACCAGCGCCTTGGAAGCGTTCAGGCTGTCCAGGATTTTGGGTAGGTGCGCCAAAACCCTTGGACCTTGCCGGTAGATGGAGGGGAACTGGGCCAGGATGGGGAGTTCGGGACGCATCAGGGGCTCCAGAGGGAAGATCAGGCCAAAACGGCCTGGTTGACTTCACCTTCGTTGATGGTGGGCCGCTCGGGGCGGCCCTTGTGTCGGAAGATGACGCGAGTGTGGTCGAGTCCCAGCAGGTGGAGGATGGTTGCGTGCAGGTCGTGCACATGCATGCGGTTGTCGTTGACGGCGCGCAGCCCGAGTTCATCGGTCTCGCCCACGGTGCGACCACCCTTCAGGCCCGCGCCCGCCATCCACATGCTGAAGCCCCAGGGGTTGTGGTCGCGGCCATCGCCTTTCTCGCTCATAGGGGTGCGGCCGAACTCGCCGCCCCAGATGACCAGCGTGTCGTCCAGCAGGCCGCGCTGTTTCAGGTCGGTGAGCAGGCCGGCGATGGGCAGATCCACCCCGGCGCACATGATCTCGTGGTTTTTTTCGATGTTGGCGTGGGCATCCCAGCGGCTGCCGGCGCCGGAATAAAGCTGGATGAACCGCACGCCGCGCTCGGCGAGGCGGCGGGCCAAGAGGCACATCTTGCCGAAGTTGGCGGTGGTTTTGCGATCGATGCCGTAGAGCTTTTTCGTGGCCTCGGTTTCGCCGGACAGGTCCACCGCTTCGGGGGCCTCAGCCTGCAGGCGGTAGGCCAGTTCCTGGCTGGCGATGCGGGCGGTGAGTTCATCCTTTTGCCGCCGCGCGTCGCGATGGGTTTCGTTCAGGCTGGCTAGGAGCCGGCGACGGGCCTGGGTTTGGCCGGGGGTGACCGTGGCATCGGGCTCGAGACCGGGCAGGGGCTTGTTGCTGTTTTCCAGCTTTGTGCCTTGGTAGAGGCTGGGCATGAACCCGGCCCCCCAGTTGCGTGGACCGTTGGTGACCGATGCGGACCCATCCGTGAGCACCACATAGCCGGGCAGGTTGTCGGCCTCGCTGCCGAGGCCAAACAGCGTCCAGGCACCCAGCGACGGCCTGCCGGCCAGGATGGAGCCGGAGTTCATCTGGCATACACCGGCGGAATGGTTGATCGCGTCGCACCAGAGGCCCCGCAACACCAGCAAATCGTCGGCGCGCTGCGCCATGTGCGGAATCCAATCGCTGAACCACAAGCCGCCTTGGCCGTGCCGGGACCACTTCCGCCGGCACTCCAGCAGGGGCGCGTCGGCGGTGCCCATGGAAGTGACCGGCTTGCCGAAACTGGCCGGCAGCTTCTGGCCGGCGAGTTTGTTCAGAAGCGGTTTGGGATCGAGCAAATCCAGGTGGCTGGGCCCGCCTTCCATGAACAGAAAAATCACCCGTTTGGCGCGTGGGCGAAAATGCGGTTGCAGGCTGCTGGCTCCGGAAATCACCCGGGCGTGGGAAGATTGCGCGGCCAGGGCAGCGGAAGCCAGGGCACCAAAGCCCAGCCCGGCATCCCACAGCCAGCGGCGGCGATCCAGATAACCCGGGGCAGCTTGCGGGCGGTTCATCAGCTCAATCCAGATAGAGGAAGGCGTTTGATTGCAGCAGGGCCGAAGCCAGGTCCTGCAAGGCGCCGGGATCGGAGCCTGAAAGCCTGGAGGCGGATTGTTCGGCCCCCAGTGCCGGGCGACCCAGGGCGCTAAGGAACAGGGCCTGCACCTGCTGGTGTTGGTCTTCCCGGGCGGTCTTTTGGGCCAGGGCCTTGGCGGCCTGGCTAGTCAGGGGGCCATTGGCCAGCAGGAGCGTCTGGATGACGGTGACGGTGTTTTGCCGCTGGGGGGTGCTCAGCACGCCATCGGCCGCGTCGAATGAGGCCAGCAACTGATCTCGGGCGTTTCGCCTGGCCGGCAGGTAGAGGGAGCGGCGATTCTTGGCGGCCTCGGCGGTGGGTCCGCCGGTGGTCTTGTCGAGCAGGTTGCCGGCGGCCAGCATGCTGTCGCGGATCTCCTCGGCTGTCAGGCGGCGGAAGGGGCCGCGCCATAACAGTCGGTTTTCCGGATCTTTTTGCTTGCAAGATGGTTCGTCGGGGTGGGAACTGGAGCGCCCGTAGGTTTCGGACAGCACAATCTCACGGATCAGGGGCTTCGTGCGCCAGCCATTTTCGGTCAGCCGCGATGCCAGCAGGTCGAGCAGTTCGGGGTGGCTGGGTTTGTCGCCCAGGGTGCCGAAATCAGAGGTGGTGGCCACCAGGCCGGTGCCCAGCAATGCCGCCCAGACGCGGTTGGCCCACACCCGGGCGGTGAGGGGGTGATCAGGCCGGGTGAGCCACTGGGCCAAAGCCGCCCGTCTGCCGGAGCTTGCGGAACGCGGGGTGATGACGGGGGCCGGCAAGCGATCCAAGAGGCCCGGCACGGCGGGTTGAACCGGTTGGAACTGGCCCCGGCGGCTGAAGCCGGTGGGCGGGGCGACGGGGCCCACATCGGCGGCCACCATCATCGAGGCTGGAGGCTTTGGCCGGGCGGCATCAAGCTCCAGCTTCAGGTTGCGCCACTTTTCACGCGTCTCGCCGGCGGGGAAATGGTTTTCCAGGTGCTCGAACTCGTACTCCACCTGCCGCCAGGCGATATCCCTCACCTGCCTGTCGCGGGGGGACAGGTCGGCCGGGGCAGTGGTGAGGAGTTTCTGAATATCTGGTGGAAATTTTTCGTGGGCGCTGTCTAACGCCTTTTTGCGCGCCGCCTTTTCCATGTCGGCCAGGCGGTCGAGCTTTTCCCGGTTCTCGCTGCTCCAGCGCCCGAGCGCGGCGGTTGATTCGGCCACCTTGTCGGGGGCAACGGCGGGGACCTGTTCAGGCCAGGCCAGCGCCGTGAAATAGGCCCTGAGCGAGTGGTAGTCCCGCTGCGGGATGGGGTCGAACTTGTGGTCGTGGCAACGGGCGCAGGCGATTCCCAGAGCAAGCACCACATCCCCGGTGACATCGGTGATTTCATCGAGGATGGTGTCCCATTGTCCGGCCGCGTCCCGCTGGTTGTACTCGTAAATGCCCAGGCGCAGGTACCCAAGTGCTGGAGCGTCGGCCAGATTGCCCGGTTCCAACTCATCGGCCGCCAGTTGCAGCCGTACAAAACGGTCGTAGGGCGTATCGGTGTTGAAAGCACGCACCACCCAGTCGCGGTAGCGCCAGGCATCGGGGCGGAATGCGTCGGCGCGGTAACCATCGGAGTCAGCATAGCGGACGAGGTCCAGCCAGAGACGGGCCCATTTCTCGCCAAAGGCGGGGCTATCCAGAAGGCTGTCCACTGCCTGGGCCCGCCCGGCTGGACCCGGGTTGGCGAGGAAGGCTTGCACCATCCGGGGTTCGGGCGGAAGGCCGGTGAGATCGTAGCTGACCCGCCGCAACCAGAGGGGGTGTTCGGCTGCAGGGGCGGGGAGAAGTTGGTTGGCCTGGAGTTTTTGCGTGACGAGTTGGTCGATGGTGGCGGTTTTTGCGGGTACCGCCAGGGGCTGGACCGACCACCATTTCCTGTCGGCCTCGGTGACTTGGCCGGGCTTTCGCGGGGAGGTTGTGGATTGGGCAGCGGGTTTCAGGGGCCATGGGGTGCCCGCCTCGACCCAACGCGCCAAAACCTCGACCTGATCCCCTTCGAGAGGATTGCCTGGGGGCATGGGGGCCACGCCCTCTTTCCGCCGTACGGCGTGGACCAGCACCTCGACAGGCGACTTGCCAGATTCACCCGGTTCCCGCAGGCCCTGAGGGCCATCGAGAACCACACCCCCCTTGCTTTTGCCCGCCTGGTGGCTGTGGCATTTGAAACAGTGATCCCGCAGAACGGGGAGAACCTCCCGCTCGAAATCGGGTGCCCGGTTGGAAGGCTTGTTTTCGGGCTGGCCCAGCAGGGAGAAAGCCAGCCAAAGCAGGGGGGTGGCCATGCGGGATTCCTGGTGCGCTGAACCCAGTTCTCCAGCTTAACATGGAGTTTTATCGGGTCACAGGGGGTGGAACGCCTGTTTTTTTTGGAGCAATCGCGGCCTGGTAGCGCGGTTTGGGCTCCGGTTTTACCTTTCGGCAGGTTTGATGTAATCTGGCCTAGATAGCAGGGCATCCTGTCCCATCTTCCAACTGCCCGCAATCGAATGAGTATCCGGGGTGCTATATGCCCATTGAAGTCTTCTGTAATTGCGGCCGGGAAATTGTCGCCCCGGATGAATTGGCTGGAAAGAAAGTGCGCTGTCCGGAATGCAAACAGCCGGTTGAAGTGCCGGTGTTGGCACAGGGTGGTCTTGCCGGAAATCAGCCGTCCAAGCCCCGCAGCAGCGCTGCCATTCCACAAATTCCCGCACCGGGAAGTGGGGTGCGTCAGGCCCAGGGCAC
>DKBS01000157.1:0-175 GCA_002451275.1 Planctomycetaceae bacterium UBA6894
TGAAGATCGACATGATCGACCAGGCTTTCCATTCGCTGTCGCCCGGTGGTCGCATCGTGGTGTGGTGCCCGACCACCGATGACCAGCTCCACCCGGATCTGCTGAAGCGTTTCTTCGGCAAGACCCACGCCCATGTGCGTGGCAAGGATCTGGTCCTTTGGGCGGTGCGGCAAGA
>DKBS01000157.1:419-710 GCA_002451275.1 Planctomycetaceae bacterium UBA6894
CGGTGCGGCAAGACGGCGACAACCGCCCCCGCCGCCGTCACGAGTTGAATTTCCACGCCCGGGTGGGTGAGCACCCCTCGCAGAATTTCATCAGCCGGCCGGGTGTCTTCTCCTACGGCAAGATGGACGACGGCTCACGGGCTTTGGCGGAAATCGCAAGAATCGAGCCGGGAGACCGGGTGCTCGATCTGGGTTGCGGCCATGGCACCCTGGGTGTTTTCGCCGGCCTTTCCGCGGGGCCCGAAGGCGAGATTGTGTTCGCTGACAGCAACGCCCGCGCGCTGGACCTGG
>DKBS01000157.1:939-1569 GCA_002451275.1 Planctomycetaceae bacterium UBA6894
CAACGCCCGCGCGCTGGACCTGGCTGCGCTGAACGCCACCCAATGCGGAGTGACCCAATTCAAGACCCGCCTGGCCGCCGAGGCGGCCGACCTGCTGCCGCTGGGTGAAAAGAGCTTTGATGTGGTGTTGGCCAACCCGCCTTACTTCGCGGGAGGCAGTATCGCGCTGAAATTCGTGGAACTGGCAGCCCGCATGTTGAAACCGGGCGGGCGGTTCTACCTTGTCACCCGCCAGCCTGACGAGCTGGCCGAGGCGATGAGCCCGCACTTCCCCAGCTTTGACGCCATCCTAAACCGGGGCTACACCGTGCTGCTGGTGGACGAGCAAATGTCGCTCCGCCCCATCCCCGAGGAACTGCATGTCCCCGACGAGGAAGCCGAGGAGGAACCGGTGGAGGAACGGCCGGCCATTGAGCCTCGTCATCCGCGCGGGCCTGGTTTCCGACGCCGCAGCGGCCGTGGCGGAGGCGGAGCCGGCGGACCACGGGGCGGTTTCGGCAAGCCTCGCACAAGCCGGCGGGACA
This sequence comes from Planctomycetaceae bacterium UBA6894, assembly GCA_002451275.1. Classification (GTDB taxonomy): domain Bacteria; phylum Planctomycetota; class Planctomycetia; order Gemmatales; family Gemmataceae; genus UBA6894. The sequence goes on from DKBS01000157.1 coordinate 1,464, forward strand.
ACACCCAGCGGGGTTTCCGCGGGAGCGATGACTGAGTTTATCCCCATGTTTCCATCCTTGGCGAATTTCCACAGGAGCTAGCGACATGAACAGGCGGCAATTCACC
>DKBS01000157.1:1812-30352 GCA_002451275.1 Planctomycetaceae bacterium UBA6894
TGAACAGGCGGCAATTCACCCTGACAGGCGTGGCGGCCACGGCCGGATTGATGGCAGGCAAGGCGGCGACGGCCAAGCCGGCGCTGAAAATCGCGCTGAAGTACGGCATGATCGGTGGCGGCGGCAGCGTGGAGGACCGTTTCCGGCGGGCCCTGGCCTGCGGCTTCCAGGGCCTTGAGATGGACAGCCCGGCCGATATCAACCGCGCCGAGGTGGTGAAGGCGCGCGACGCCACCGGCATGGTGATCCACGGGGTGGTGGACTCGATCCACTGGAAGGACACCCTTTCCAGCCCCGATGAGGCCGTGCGCGCACGCGGCCTGAAGGGCCTGCTCACCGCCATCGAGGACTGCAAGACCTACGGTGGCACCACCGCCCTGCTGGTGCCTGGCGTGGTGAACAAGGATGCCACCTTCGACCAGTGCTGGGAGCGCTCCACCGCCGAGGTGAAAAAGGCCATTCCCGCCGCCGAAAAGGCCGGCGTGAAGATCGCCATCGAGACGGTGTGGAACAACTTCATCACCACCCCGGACCAACTGGTGAAGTATGTGGACCAGTTCGACAGCCCGTGGGTGGGCGCCTATTTCGACATCAGCAACATGATCAAGTACGGGGTGCCCCCCGCCGACTGGATCCGCAAGCTGGGCAAACGGATGTTGAAATTCGACTTCAAGGGCTATTCCCACGAGAAAAAATGGGTCGGCATCGGCGAGGGTGACGAGAACTGGCCCGAGGTGCTGAAGGCGCTGGACGAGGTGGGCTACAGCGGCTGGGCCACCTCGGAGGTGGGCGGCGGCGACGAGAAGGTGCTGAAAGGCATCGCCGCCCGCATGAACAAGGTGCTGGGCCTCGCATAACCGCTGTCCTACCCCGAAAAAAGTACGGGTCCGGCACACCCCGTGTGCCGGACCCGTTTCATTTCAATAGCTTTCAGGAATTACTTCTTCTCAATGGGAACGAGGCTGGTGTGCTCGGCGATCAACCGCCAGCGGCCGTCCAGCTTTTGCCAGACATCGGTGTAGCGTTGGGTCTCGTCCACAGGTTGGCCCTTGCGTTTGCCGCGCACACGCACCCGGCCGGTCTCCACCGCCACTTGGCCGGTGATTTGTCGCCTGATGTCGCCCGACTCCACCGATTCATAATGCGTGTCGGGCTTGGCCAGCATTTCCAGCACCTGGGAGCGGTCCATCACCCGCCCCGTGGCGGTGGTGAACACCACCCCGGGAGCGAGGATTTTTTCCAGCACCGCCATGTCTCGGCGGCTGATGGCCGCGTCGTAGGCTTTCGCCACCGCTTCCAGCTCCGCGGCGGCATTGGATGCCTCAGGCGGTGCGGCTTGACCTATCGCGACCAGCAGCAGCATCAACACGACGGTATCCCTCGGAATCAGGCCTGGGGAGCCGGGGCCAGATCGCACCCTTGGAACACACCCTTGTGGGCCCCGTCACAAAACGGCTTGTTCTTCGACAGGCCGCAGCGACACAGCGCCACCACTTCCTTTCCGGCGGGGATGGGGAAGGGATTGCCCAGATGATCCACCACCTTGACGGTGCCGGGCACCACCAGGGGACCGTTCTCGCGACAGCGGAGGGTGACAGGTTCGGACATGAGGGGCTCCTTGCAGGGGTTTCAGGCGTGAAAAAAACCAAGCCCCGCTTGCGCGGGGCCCGGAAAGGACTTATTCAGTTTAGCCGCAACGGATCAATCGGCGTAGAAATCGTCCCGCGTGGGGTGCGAGGTGAATTTCCAGGAGACCCGCTTGCCCAGGTATTCCATGAACATCTGGCGGAACTCGGCCGGCGACTTGTCCGTGGTGGTCAACTGCATGCGCGACTCGCGCGGGTAGCTGCAGGTGAAGGCCTGCGGCGGCGGCGAATCCTCCGGTTTTTTCACATCCACCAGCGAGATGGTCATGTCCGCCTTGCCGCGGTACAGGGTTCCGCCAGAGCCCGGCTCATACAAACCCAGATGATTCATCTCGAGGTAGATCACCCAGTCGGCCTTGAAATACTCGCCGATGCTGGCCAGCTCGGATTCGTGCCAGTCGGGGTGGCTCATCTTGTAGTCCTCCACCTTGCGGGCGGGGACAATGGTCACCTTCTCCTTGTTCGTTTCAAATAACTGACGCAGGCTGCGCTCCAGGTAATGGGTCAGCTCGCGGTCGGAGTTGATGAACTCGGGGCGCAGGTCCAGACGGTGGTAGGTGAGGATCACCACCTTGCGCTCTTCCTTCTTGTTCTTGGAGGCGATTTTCTGGATTTCCGGTTCGTGCTTGGGATCTTCCATCGCGAAGAGGAAGTACGGAACCTGCAGCACATTGCATCCGGTGCCAGCCAGTGCCAGGCCGATCACGGCGCCAGCCAACAGCCGCAACCGGTGGAAGACCTCACTCATGGCAAACCCCCCATTCGCGCCCACAAAAGAGCGCCTGACACCAAAACCCAGCGACCCAGCGTGACCACCAGCGAAACAAACAGGCCTGCCAGCAGACCGTTTTCCAGCCGGGTGAACCACCACAACTTTCCCGCAAGCCCCACCGCCAGGCACCAGGGAATGGAAACCAACCCCAAAAGGGCCAGCACCACACCCGCGCTGTTGGCCTGCCAACTAGCCACCAGATCGCCATGCATCAGCAGGGAAAAACTGGTGGTCATGCCGCAGGAAGGGCACGGAAAACCGCTCATGACCAAGAAGTTGCACGGGGGCAAGCCCAACTGGAGATGGGTTCCCTGGGTGAGGGGTTCTCCCGAAACGGAATCGTAGGGATCCAACCAAATGGCTATCCCCAGGACCAGTAGCACGCCGCCGGCGAAAAACAGCGCCGCAAACCGCTCCCAAGTGGTTGCGGAGTATAGGGTTGCGGAAAAAGGCCGCCATTTTTCGGGCATGACGGGCATTATAGCCCAGAGGGAATGGTGAAATCAGGCAGCCTTGCGCAGGGGCGTTGAAGTCCCGTCAGCCCCTCGGGAGGATTGGGTCAGGATTTCCTCAGCCCGCTGATTCACCGCGTCCAACGCGGCCTGTATCTGGCCGGCAGTTTTTTCCAGCATGCCACGGCCCATCTCCTGGCCAAACTCCAGCGGGCAGGCGGTGACCAGGACCGCACGGCTGAACGGTTTGGGGAGCGCGAAGCGATCCCAGGAGTTGAAGCGCCAGCAACTGGAGTAGGCCACCCCAAAAGCGACCACCGGCAAATTCGTTTTCAGGGCCAGATACCCCACTCCCTGCTGCACCTGGCGCCGGGGGCCTTTGGGCCCATCGGGGGTGATGGCCAAATGGCAGCTTTCCCCCTGGCGGACCAGTTCCTTGACCGCTTCTGCGCCTCCCCGGGTGGAAGAGCCGGCCACGGTACTGAAACCCAGGGACTTGCAGGCGCGGGCAATCATCTGCCCATCGGCATGCTTGCTGATCAGCACCTGGATATCCCTGCGGGCGTATTGGCTGGCTGGCACCAGGATATGCTCATGCCAAAAACAGTAGAGGTAGCGTCCCTGAAACCCCGGGTCGTTGGGATCGTACCGGTTTTCCTGGGGGTGGTATTCAAACCGGATGGTGCGCATCCAGGTGCGCACCAGCAGCGCGATGCACCACCCAGCGAAGGCCACAAGCCACGGGCCGCGGATTTTCATGCCACATTCCGGGAAAAGGGCCCGGAACAGTTAGGCGGGCCAGATCCCGCTGAAAACCTCCGTGGCCGGCCCCGTCTTATACACGGTTTTCCCCTCACCGGGCCACTCCAGTTCCAATTCCCCGCCCAAAAGCTTCCCTGTGCATTTCCGGTCCAGGCGCCCGGTCAGGATCCCCGCCACGGCCACCGCGCAGGCCCCGGTGCCGCAGGCCAGGGTTTCGCCAGACCCCCGCTCCCACACACGCATCACAAACCGATCGCGGGCAACGACTTCCACAAATTCGATATTGGCCCGTTTGGGAAAGGCAGCGCAGGTTTCCAGAAACTTGCCCACCTCATGGACCATCTGGTCGGTGATCTTGTCCACAAAGGCGACCGCGTGGGGGTTGCCCATGCTGACGCAGGTCAGTTTCACGGTTCCCCAAGGGGTTTCCACCGGCTGCTCAATGGGCGGGTCACCCGACAGTGTGGTGGGAATGAGCGCCGCCTGAAGGATGGGCTGGCCCATTTCCACGCGTGCCCGGGAAACCTTGCCGTCCTTCACCTCCAATTCCACCGGCAACAATCCGCGCCCGGTTTCGAGCAGCAACCGGGGCTTCCGGGCGATGCCGTGGTCGTGCACCAGCTTGGCGACGCAGCGCAGACCGTTGCCGCACATTTCCGACTCGCTGCCATCGGCGTTGAACATGCGCATGCGGGCATCCGCGCCGGCCGCCTTCGCTGCGTCAGTGGGCGGGCAAACCAGGATCAGCCCGTCACCACCGACACCGAAGTGACGGTCGCTGACCGCCCGGGCCAAGCCGGCCGGATCGGCGGGCAGGCCGTTGCGGAAGCAATCGACATAGACGTAATCGTTGCCGAGGCCGTGCATCTTGATGAACGGGATGGTCATGGCACTTTTCCTATCCGAATATAGATCACCGGGCCGATGCCGCTCACTCCCACTCGATGGTGGCAGGGGGTTTGCTGGAGATGTCGTAGACAACGCGGTTGACCCCGCGCACCTCGTTGACAATGCGGGTGGAGATCTTGCGCAGCAGGTCGTGGGGCAAAGGGGCCCAGTCGGCGGTCATGAAATCGTCGGTGGTCACCGCGCGCAGGGCGATGGTCTCATCGTAGGTGCGGCCGTCCCCCATCACGCCCACGCTGCGCACCGGCAACAATACCGCGAACGCCTGCGAGGTTTTTTCATACCAGCCACTGGCGTGCAGTTCGGCCTGGTAAATCGTGTCGGCCTGACGCAGGACTGCCAGACGCTCAGCGGTCACCTCGCCCAGGCAGCGGACCGCCAATCCCGGACCGGGAAACGGGTGCCGCCACACCAGTTCGCGTGGCAACCCCAGCGCCTCACCCAAGTTCCGCACCTCGTCCTTGAAGAGGTCCCGCAGGGGCTCGATCAGCTCGAAACCCAGCTTCTCGGGCAATCCGCCCACATTGTGGTGGGTCTTGATGGTGGCGGCCGGACCGTCCGGCGAACCGCCGGACTCGATCACATCCGGGTACAGTGTGCCTTGGGCCAGAAACTTGGCGCCGGAAAGCCCCTTGGCCTCATGGGTGAACACGTCGATAAACAGCCCGCCGATTTTCTTGCGCTTGGCCTGCGGATCGGTCACACCCGCCAAGGCCGTGAGGAACTCCCTCCCGGCGTCCGCAATCCGCAGTTTGGTGCCGAAGTGGCTTTCAAACACCTGGGCCACCGATTGGGCCTCATCCGCCCGCAGCAGGCCGTTGTCCACGAGGATGCACACCGCCTGCGGCCCGATGGACCTGGCCAGCAGGGCGGCCAGCACCGAGGAATCAACGCCGCCCGACAGGCCGCAGATCACGCGGTCCTTGCCGACCCGTTCACGGATGTCGTGGATCTGGTGATTCAGGAAATCGCCCATGGTCCAAAGACCGTGGCAGCCGCAGACCTTTTTCAGGAACTGCTCGAGAATGGCGCCGCCACGCTCGGTGTGCACCACCTCGGGATGGAACTGCAGGCCGTAAAAGGGCTTGCTGGCATGCTTCACCGCGGCCAACGGGCAGGTGGGCGTGCGCGCGAGCACCTGCCAGGAATGGTCCTTGCCAGGTTCCACCTGGTCGCCGTGGCTCATCCAGACGGTTGTGGTCTTCTCGCCCACTCCGTCGAGCAACCCGCCGCCTGCCACCACCTCCACCAGGGCCCGGCCGAACTCGCGGTGCTCGGCCCGCTTCACCGGGAATCCCATGGTGTGGCAAAGCGCCTGCATGCCGTAGCAGATACCCAGGATCGGAATGCCCAGTTCCAGGATGGCCGGGTCAAACCTGGGTGCCCCGGCGTCGTACACGCTGGAGGGGCCGCCGCTGAGGATGATGCCTTTCGGCGCCAGCTCGCGGATGCGCGCGGCCGTCAAGTCATGACGGACCAACCGGCAAAAGACGCGGTGCTCACGCACCCTGCGGGCAATTAGCTGCGCGTACTGCGAGCCGAAATCCAGAATGAGGATCTGTTCTGACTGGGCTTGTTGGGACGCGTCCAACTGGGCCATGGCTGCCTGGCTTTCCTTTGCGGCTCCATGCACTTGGGGCATGTTGCCGTCCAATCAAAAGGAATATTCTACCAGTGGCCGGCCGGGTGTCCATTGGCCGCAAAACGGGCCTGCCTACCCGCCGAACCGGACCATCCTCAGCTTTTGCCCAACTCCTCGGCCCGGCGAGCCGCGGCCAGCACCGCATCCATCAAGCCGCCCCGCACACCGGCCTGCTCCAGGGCGTGCAGTCCGGCGATGGTGGTGCCGCCCGGGCTGGCCACCTCATCCTTCAGTTGGGCCGGATGTTTGCCGGTCTCCAACACCATCTTCGCGGTCCCGAGGACCGTTTGGGCGGCCAGCGTTTGGGCCACATCCCTGGGCAAGCCGGCGCGGACGCCCCCATCGGCCAGCGCCTCAATAACCAGACAGACAAAAGCCGGCCCGCTACCCGAAAGACCGGTCACCGCATCCAGCAGGGACTCCTTCACCTCAAAAACCTTGCCAACTGAGCCGAAAAGGGCTGAAACCACCGCGGCATCCTCGGCGCTGGCGCTGGGCCCGCGGGAAAAGGCCGATGCGCTGGCACCCACCTGGCTGGGAGTGTTGGGCATAATCCGTATCACCCGCTGGTGCCCCAATGCGGTGCACAAGGTGGGCAAAGTGGCCCCCGCCACAATCGAAAGGATCAATTTGTCCGACCCCAAATCTCCCCTCAGGTCACCGATCACCGCATGCAGTTGTTGGGGTTTTATGGCCAAAACCACTACCCTGCTGGCCCGCAGCATGGCCCGATTGTCCTCGGTGGCCCAAAAACCAGTGGCCTGGTGAAAGGCCTCCCGGGCACCCGCAAAAGGGTCAGCCGCCTGGCAATGGCCCAATTGGACCAATCCGGCATGTTTCCAGCCCAAAGCCAGGGCGGTGGCCATGCGGCCGGCACCCAGAAAGCCAAGGTCCTTGACCGGCTGGATTGGTGGGTTCGCCGAAGTCATGTGCCGGCCCCTCCTGTAGGCGGGATGAACGGGATATTCCAAGCCAGGGGCGGACAAATGCTTGCGTCCGGCCCGTGGGGGCGTAAAACCTCTGTGTGAGGAATCTTAACCCATCTCACGCCCCGATGGCGGAATGGATGGCCCGGATACTCGGAGAATACCCATGGCAGATGCGACAACCGCCCCCACCGCCAGTGTGCCCAAACCAACAGGTTGGGGATCTTTGCGTTTGCTCTCGGGGTACCAATGGTTCGTGTTTCTCATGGCCAGTCTGGCATGGACCGCCGACTGCATGGACCAGCAGCTTTTCACCGCCGCCAGGGTGCAGGCCATCAATGCGGTGCTCACCAACCAGCAGGGGGCCGATTTTGTCAAATCACCCGAGGGTGCCGCCCTGGCCAAATCGTGGGCGGCGGGCGCCACAGCCGCATTCCTGGTGGGTTGGGCGGTGGGGGGCTTTCTCTTCGGAGTCATGGGCGATCGATCCGGCCGGGTGAAGACCCTGATCACGACAGTGCTGCTCTACTCCGCCTTCACCGGCCTGAGCGCCTTTTCACAATCGGTCTATGATTTCACGCTCTACCGGTTCCTCACCGGGCTGGGCGTGGGAGGGGTGTTCGGCGTGGCGGTGGCCCTCCTGGCCGAGGAAATGCCGGGGGAAGCCAGACCCTACACTCTTGGATTACTCCAGGCCCTTTCCGCCGTGGGCAATGTCGGGGCAGCCCTCATCACCATGCTTTTCGGATACATGGTGAGCCAGGGGACTTTTGTGAATGCCAAATGGCAGCCATGGCAAATCATGTTCCTGGTGGGGTTGGCACCGGCGGTTCTGGTCTTGCTGATGCGTGGCAGGCTGAAAGAGCCGGCCAAATGGCTTGAACGGGTCCGCGCCGGGCAAGCCCTGGGCCTGCGTCCCGGCTCGTTTGGCGAATTGCTTACGGACAAGCGCTGGGCCAAAAATGCTTGGCTGGGCTTGCTGCTGGCCTTCGCGGGGGTGGTGGGCCTTTGGGGAATCGGCTTTTTCAGCGTGGACCTGAACCAGAGCATTTTCCGCAAGGTGGTGGGGGAACAGGCGCAGCAACTGGGCTTGGACGAGGCCACCAAAGCCTACTTTGTGCCCGGCATGACCATGGTCTGGTCTGGTGTGGGTTTGCTCACCCTGCAAATCGGCGCATTTTTGGGCATGATCAGCTTCAGTTGGCTGGCCCAGTCTATCGGCCGCAAACCCGCCTTCCTCATCGCCTTCCTGGGCGCCCTGGCCAGCACGGTCGCGGTGTTCGGCTGGGTCAGCGAGGTGTGGCACCTGTTCACGCTGGTCCCGCTGATGGGATTCTTCCAGTTGTCCCTCTTCGGCGGCTACGCCATTTACTTCCCCGAACTGTTCCCCACCCACCTGCGCAGCACCGGCACCAGTTTCTGCTACAACTTCGGCCGGCTCATCGCGGCCACGGGACCTTTGCTGCTGGGCTACCTCACCGCCAGCGTCTTCACCAAGGAAAACGGTTATCCCGAGGGCATGCGCCAGGCGGGCATGGTGATGTCCTCGGTCTTCCTGCTGGGGATTCTGGTACTTCCCTGGCTGCCGGAAACCAAGGGAAAACCCCTGCCGGAATAGGAACGGGCTTGGTAAAAAACGACAGGGAAATCAACCACCGGATCGGGGGCATCCACGATGGCGACCGCGAACATACCTCAACCACAATGGCTCACCTGCCGCGGTGGCAAGCTGGTTGCCAGCTCCAACGGCATGAGCTGGCTTCTGGACTTTGGCGTGGAACCCCTGTACGCCTTGGTAGCCATCCCTGCCGAAGGCAAGCACGGCGTGAAGATCATGGACACCGTCAACGGGCACCAGTTCTCCACCGGCAAGGTTTACCCCACCGTTCAATCCGCCCTGGAGGCAGGGGCCGAGGCCCTGCGCGAAAAGCTGGGGTGGTGAGTTTTAGGTTCGGATCCCATCAGGAGGCGGGCCCGCAAAACTCCGGGCCCGCCTCCCGTTTTTCTGCCTGGCCCATCCCCTCTAGGACAGTTCAATCCAACCACCCAGGTCCGGGGTGTGCGGCGTCGCCTGCGTATCGGACCGCACTCTTCCGGCCCATCCGGCCGCATCCTGGTTGATAAGCTCAAACGTGTTGTAATGGATTGGCATCACCATGCGGGGCTGCAGCAACTTCACCGCGCGGATGGAATCGTCCGGGCCCATGGTGAAGTTGTCGCCAATGGGCAGGCATGCCAGGTCGATTCCGTCTTCGCCAATCAACCGCATGTCGCCAAACAGGGCTGTGTCGCCCGCGTCAAAGATCCTGGTTCCGTCGTTCAGGAAAAGATGGATGCCGCAGGCGATCCCGCCGTTGGAACCATCGGGCAGGGCACTGCCATGGATGGCGGTGGTGAGTTTCACCCTGCCAAACGGAAAACGGAAGGTCCCGCCGGGCTGCATCCCATGCGCGGTCACCCCCTGCTTGCCCAGCCATTCGGCAATCTCGTAGTTGGCGACAACGGTTGCCCCCGTCCGCTGGGCGATACCGACCGTGTCACCCACATGGTCAAAGTGGCCATGCGTGACCAGGATGCAATCGGGCTGCAGGTTTTCAGCCTTCTCGACCGCAACCGGGTTTCCGGTGAGGAACGGGTCGATCAGCAGTTTTTTTCCGTCGGTCTCAATCCACAACGCCGAGTGGCCGAGCCAACGCAAACGGGTGGCCATGATTTTTGACTCCTTGGGCTGGGGGTGCGGGTATCTTGGGGATAGTTTCATTTTGGGGGGCGCGCGGCTCCCTGTTGCAACTGTAGGGCTTCGGGCTCGGCGAGTCCAAGGCGCGAAGGGTCCCGCGGGAGAGCCGGGTGTCTGGACAATCTCTCCGCGCGCTGTTGCTTTTCCTGGGAATCCTGGCAGCATCAACCGCCCTGGTTCGCCCGCCGCTCATGCGTGCGGTTGCCTTGGCCATGGCTGAAAAAGGGCTGGATGTTCGCGTCAGCGTCGCCCAGACCGTGCCCCATGGTCTCCTCGAAGGGGTGCACCTGCACCACCTGAAAGTCTGGTGCGCCAGGGCTGGAGAGTCTCTCCCACCCCTTTTCACTGCCAGCCGGCTCCGGGTGGAAAGCGGCTTGATGGGAACCTTGCTTCACCCTGCGCGACCGGACTCGGTGGCCTGCGACTCCTTCCACCTGCGGCTGGATTTTGACCATCTGGGCAAACTCCTGACCTTTTTGCCGCGCATAAAAGGGCAAAACCCGCACCGCCCGCGCATTCGCCTGAACGATTGGCGCCTGACTTTGGGACAGACCGGCCGGAAGGACTTCCAGGTGGAAGGCAGGGAATGCCTGCTGCTTCCCGAGGATCACGGCTATCGTTTGTCCGCGGAATTCACCGACCCGCGCTACGGCCCATGGCGGGTGGACGGGTTCATGGAGTCGCACCCCTCGCGCCTCCGTTTGACGCTGGTTTCCGAGTCCGCCCGACTGCACCCTGATGACCTTCTCGATATCCCGTTTATTCCCAAAGAGGTCTGGCAACAGGTTTCCCTGCGGGGAACAGCCCGCATCCGCTTGGATCTGGATATCCAGCCAGAGGCCACGCGTTACCATGTGACCCTGGACAGCGACGAATTGGACATCGGTGTCCCAATTGCTGGCATCCAAGCCGTCGGAGTCTCGGGACAGGCCGATGTGGATGGACGGGTGATCCTGCTGCGCAACCTGCGTGGCAGCGGCTGGGGCGGCGGTCTCGCACTGCCGGAAAGCCGGTTGGATTTCGATAAACCCATTCCTGTGCTGACTTTCCGTGCCGAGGGGGAAAACCTCCGGCTGGCCGACCTGATGCGCCAGCCATGGGCTCAAGGTTTCAATGGCCTGACCCGCATGGCCAACCTCGTGCGGGGAACCGCCTCGGGCCAGGTGGAAATGGCCTTCACCCTGCACCGCCCGCTCCCCGCGGTGGATATCAACGGATCAGGCGAGGCGGGCATTCGTGGCGGTTTGCAGATCCACTGGAAGGTGAAAACCGAGCAGGGACGCGTCCGCTTCGAACCGTTTTTCAGGGCCAAATAGCCACCAGTCAAGTATTCAATCCACCCGCGTCTGCCGGACCGGACGCCTGCCAATCCATCGCCATAAAGTCAAGACATTTTTGACCTTCCGCAACGCCCGGCAAAATGACCGAAGTCCTTGGGCGACTTGACAATCGGCAAAAATCGCCTTAGTCTGCTTCGGGGAGCAGGATTCCTTTCCGTCCCCCCCAGGAGGCGTGGACCATGACCAAGAAGGAAATCGTCAAGCAGATCGCCGATCGACTCGGACAGCCTCAGCTCAAGACCAAGGAAATCGTCCAGCTCACCTTCGATGCCATCATTGACACCCTGCTGGAAACCAAGCGCATCGAATTGCGTAATTTTGGCGTTTTTGAGGTGAAGGAGCGCCGTGCACGACGCGCCCGCAATCCCCGAACCGGCCAGCAAGTCGATGTTCCACCCAAGTTGGTGGTTACCTTCAAGCCCGGCAAGGAGATGGAAGAGCGGGTTCAGCATCTGGCAAACCTGAAAATGGCAGCTCAGGCAAAAGCTCAAGCCGCCCAGGCGCCCCAGACTAACAAGCCTGCAGCGGCAGTCTGATCATTCCATGGCCGGATAAACGGAATTCCCGGAAAATACCGGCCAACTTTCTCAAGTCCTTTCCCCGCTCAAGCCGATACATCCCTTAGAGAGGGCGTGCTGTTGAACAGTCGCGTCCGAGGCTATCGGCTTGCGCGGAGTGTGGATCATGGCGCGAATCCTTTTGGGTCTGGCAGGCCTTCTGGCAATCAGCAGCACCGGCTGCCTTATCAACGCGTACCCCTCCGATCCGGGGGAGCGGGTCAAGGCCCTGCTGAACCAGGCTGAAGACCTGCGTCAGGCCAAGGAAGAGTGGAAGCGCATCTGGTTCCTGGATCACCCGTCGCACCTGACGCCGGATCGCATCGATGGCGGTATTCAGTAAGGCGATACGCTAGGGTTCCTCCGGAATCACCTAGCCTATCCATGCCCCCTATTGGCCACCAATCTCCAAGCCCTGAGGCCCAAGAAGCCTCAGGGCGAATTTTTTTCCAGCCCCGTTGCCTGAATCCGCCAGCCGAATCACCAGGCTGCCCGGCCCCTTTTCCATGCGGGCCCGGTTGGATTGACCTGGAGCGAGTTTGGCCCCGGCAACATCCATGGTCACTTCACCCGCCGCGTGAAGAAACACCGGGACACGCACCTCCACATCCTTTGCAGGCCAGGGCATGGCCCCATCCGGCCCGCCTAGGAAACGGGTCCAAGACTCCTGACCTGGAAGCCGGATCTCGGCCTCCAGAATCAAACCTTCCAAGGCCCGGATTTCCTTCGCACCGTTTTCTGTTCCGAAAAAAGCCAGTAGATCGACCAGATCCTGATAACGCAGTCCCATGGTACCCGCTGAAGGCATCAGCGGATCCGGATCGGCTACGGGGGACTCGTTTTCCGACTTTGCGATCCGGTGCGTTTGCCCTTGGCCGTCCCGCACCAGCCACTCTTTTTCAGGGCCACTTCCGGGATTCAGCAACACCCCGCGCACCTGCTGCCCATCCCGTCCACGAAACCGAACAGTCCCATGCGCCGGATCCATATGGGCGGCGGGGTCAATCAAGGCTTTCACCAAACCGCCAAGAGGTAGGGCAGGTTTCAAACCCGGGCCCACCCGACCCCCTGTTGCACCCATGGCATGGCACCCCACGCAGTTGGCCCTGGAACGATCCAGGGCGACAAACAAGCCCCGCCGGGCGTCGCCATCGGATCGCACCGCAGCCGCCATGCGCGCACGCGCCGCATCGTCTGCCAGCCAGTTGCCAGCAACGGCCTCATTCCAATCCTTGGCGGCTCCCGCCTCGGCCATGGCATCCAGCCACACCGACCACCCAAGGGATGGAATCTTGGGGTTTAAACCTGCCACAAACTGTCGCTGGATCGTCCGCCGAACCTCTTCATCACGGGCCAAGACCAGAGCAGCTTTACGGACAAGGGAGGACGATTTTTTGCCCCCTTGCAATACCCGCAGGGCCGCGTCAACCACCCTCGGCGGATCCGCCCAGGACAAAACGCGCAGCGCCTCGGTTGTCACCAACGGGTCCTGTCCGGGCAGGGCCCCGGGCTCAAGCAGGGGAACGGCCAGCTTCAGGGCTGCCGCGGATTGCCCCCAGCGCTGCATCAGCCGCAGGCCGGCCAACCGTTCGGCGGAACTCAGCTCCTCCTGTTCCAGTTCAGCAGCAACCTCGCCGCCCCAAGCCGGGACAGGCAAACCGGCCAAATTGTCCATGGCCAGGGCGGCGACTATTCCCTTGCGTTCACGGACCATCTGGCGCCACCAGTCGAGGGATGCCTGGCCAACCGGCAAATCCCCCGACAACCGCAGTCCGGCCTCCAGCACCTCGGAAGGCTGGTCGCCGTGATTTTCCAGCCATTTCAGAGCCAATTTGGCCGAATCATCTGGCCCCGGCCCCCAACCCCGCCAGGCCCGCAGGCCTTCCAAATACAGCGACAGGTGTTCCGGACCCAAATGCGGATGCTCCAACCACAATTCCGGTGCACCCCCCTGATCCGACGGCCAGGGAAATCCGACCCGCGCCCTCAAGGCCCGCACAGCCTCGGCCCGTACCCCCGTCTGGGCCGCTGACAACATCCGTTCCACGCCTTCGCGTCCCAGCAGGCCCAAGGCGTGCAGGTTCGCCGATTGCACCTGGGGGTCCGCCTCATCGCGCTGGAACAGGGCCGCCGCCAACGATTCCGCCACACCAGGAACCCGGTGCAGGGCCGCCGCGCACGCGGTTTCCCGGGAAACCGCGCCATCGGCATCCTGAACACCTGCCAGCATGGGTTCAGCAGCGTCAGCCGGCAGTCGGGCCAAACTTTGGCAGCAGCGTGCCGCGGAGGCCCTCAACAGGGGCTGGTCAGTACCCAGCATCCTGCCGACCCATTGGTCCGCCTTTCCGGCGCCCGTCAATCCGGCCCATGCCTCCCGGCGCGTGGAAAGGCTGACAGAATTGTCCAGCGCCAAGGCCGCCAACTGCTCGACCTTGGTTCCGGGTGCCTCGGCCAATTCACGGGCCTTCGACAAACGGCCCGGCCCCTCCGGAAATTGCATTAGCTGATCCCGAATATCCGAATCAGGCGACAGGGGCCCATGCGTCACATCCCGGCGCGACAGCCAATCGGGATTTCTCACCAGGAACAAACGGGTGTTGGGAACGGCCTCGAACGGCAATTGGCCGGTCGTCCCGACATCCCGCCCGGTGGTGAGAACCCAAACCCCCTCGCCACCAGCATCCTCAACCATCGCCACCGGAAACAGGTCGCTCCCCGTTGCGGCAAGGACCGTCCTTTTATCCTTGGCCAGCCGTGTCGCCCCGCCTTGCGGGGAGGCGGCCAGCGCGATCACCCGCCCCGGTTCACCCACCCAGCAAGTCCCCCCCCAATCCGGCCCCAGGGATGAAGTCACCCAGGCCCCTGCGGTTATTTTTTGTTCCCTGAAAACGACCAGAGGTTGCACCGCCCCCATCCCCGGGGGCATTCGGCCTAGGGAGATTCCCTCCGCGTGGCCTTGGCGGAACCCAAGTTCATTGCCGGCCCGGACCACCTGCAAAAAACTCCCGCGGCCGCCGGGCGATGCGACAAACCACTCGCCATCCTGGGTCGGTGTGGTCCACAGACTTCCGGGTTTCAGACCGGTGGCATGCACCTCCATGCGCCCTCCGGTCCACAGGGGCAAGCGCACCATCCCCCAGGCGGATTCCGGAACAAAGACCGTGGGGTCAACCTCCCTCGCATCTTTTCCTCCGGCAGATTTCCAGCTCCAGATCCCGTGGGGAACCACCACATGGGCCACACCCTGCTCATCGATCCCGGGCAGGGGAATTTCGCCCCCGCCACGAAATTGAACCAGCCAGGGAATAGGCTTATCCGGTTGGTCGGCTGAAAGACGCCACACCATTCCAGGGGCCCCAAGCAGGATCTCCCGCCCTGCCGCCGCCAACCGCCGGCTGCCCCCGGGCACGGGAAATCGGCCGGTCTCGCGCCAACCGCCCATCTCCCACCCGAAACGAATCAATTGCGGGTTCAACCCCTTCGCCGGCCCGCCGGGCAGGGAGGGCTGGGGAGTCTCGGCCAGCATCCAGACTTCGCCCGACCGGCCGGAGGCCAGGCCGAGAGGCAAGCCTGCGTTGATCGCGGGAAGGGCCACCACCGCCAGGCCCTCAGCCACCGAAAAGGGTGCCGATCCTTCTCCGGACTCGAACTTCACCAGACGGTTTTTGGCGGTTGGCAGGTCATCCCAGGTAGGGACCGAATCGGAAGCCCCCCCGGGGTCCTGCCAGGAAACAGGGGTCAGGAAAGCGCAGAGGGCTAAGAACAGAACCCCGGACATGCGATCATCCCCACAGGGGCGCGGGGCCGGTCAGAATCCGGCGACGGGGACCACGCGCAGTTTCATGGTGGTGCCATCCCTGTGGATCTCCGCCTGCACCGCATTCCCGGGCTTCAGGGTGGTGGACACCTGCAGCAGGTCGGTGGGGGTATCGGTCCAGCGGTCATCCAGACTCAGCAGGCGGTCGCCGGCTTTGAGCCCGGCCACGTCAGCCGGACTGCCCCCGCGCACCTTGGCAACAAGCAAACCGGAGCCATCAGTCCCGGCTTCTCCGGGAACAATGCCGAACACGCCGCCGGGCGCGACCACCTTGACCCCATCGCGACTCGTACCCTCGGTGCCGAAAAGCCCCTTCATCATGTCCTTCATCACATCGGGCGGCTGAAAGGTACCCGGCTCTAGGGTGAGGGTCTGATCACGGTAATCAAGGGTCATCTTGTACCGGGCAAAAAAGGGAAAGCCGACAATCCCCTCGATGGGTCCCAAATGTTTGGAGATAAGCTCAACGGTGGGGTGATCCATCACAGCCGCGGGCATGTTGGCGGCGGACCCCTGCCCCACTTCCAGCTTCTTGATTTTCACTTCGCCCTTGGAACCGTAGGGCGCGAACAGGATGGGAGTCTTGCCCTTCAGCAGTTCGGCATCCTTGGCCACCTTGTTGTTCAGCAGGTTGATGGGCGCCCCCGTGTCAAAAATCAGCGTGTAAGGCCCCTTGTCATTGACCTTGGCCTCTACGGTCATGTGCCCCGTCTTCAGCAGCTTGAACGGGACCACCGCCGGCTTCGCCGGGTCGGGCCGGGTCGCATTGTCGGCCAAACCCCAGGTCGAAAAACAAGCCAATCCGCATCCCAGAAGGGCTACGCCAGCCATTCGCCAAGTCCGCGCGGGAAGTTTCATACCCCGTCCTCCAGACGCACGGTTACATCCATCGGCGCGCCCTGACGATCAAGCTTCAGGCGCAACTCCTGCCCATTTTTGAGGCTGGCACATTTCGCCAGCAGGGCGGCGGCATCGGAAACGGCCACCCCCTCCACTTGGGTGATCACGTCCCCGGCTTTCAAGCCCGCCTTGGCTGCCGGGGAGTCTGGCAGGACTGATTCCACCCGGGCGGGCGTCCCCGGGGCCGGATCGGCCAGGACCACGCCGGCATACCCGCGCGCGACCAGGGTGGGATTGGCTTTGCGACCCAAAATCCCTCCAATCCCTTTCATCATGCCTCCCAAAAACTCCAGGCTTCCCTGGCTGGAGGAAGCATTCTTGTCCACGATGCCAAAGGGATTTTTGGGCTCCCAGTCAATCCGCCGCCACACCAGGCGGTCACTGGCCAAATCAAAGGTGATGCGGTACTGGGCGAGGATGTTGTACCCGATCAGGCCATGGATTTCGGCTCCCGCAAGACCCATTCCGTTCATACCTTCCAGCTGAAACGGGGTGGCGATTCTTGCACGGGCCTTGGGTATCTTCAGGCCACCCTCCAGTTCAAATTCCCCACAGGTCCCCCAACCGTCTTCGCCCTGCTTCACACCGGCCCGTTCCGCCACCTTTTCCGTGAAAAACATGGCCGGGGCACCGGTATCCAGCACAAAATTGAAAGGCCCTTTCCCGTTGATGCGGGCTCGCACCAGCAGGTGCTTGGACAAGCTGAGTCGGAAGGGAACACCGACAGCAGGCCCCACCCCCATATCCCCATCCTTGGCCCGGACGGCGGAAACACTGGAAAACGCCATGAAACCCGTTGCCGACAGGAGGGCCAAAAAGCCCCCCAGTGCCATCGCGCCCCGCATTGATCGCATGAGGTGAGCCTCCGCCGAATAACCTTGGGATCGGCCTGAATATCCTGCTATCGGCACTATTTCAGGCTAACAGGAAACCCACGCAACCGCCATGCGCCGGCCCTCAGCCCTCGTAGTCTGGTAATTCGTACACTGATCGGGCTTGGCCCGCTTCCTGATGGTGCCCGAAAAACTGCTCAAAATACGGGTCAGCCGCCAGCGTGGCGCTATCCCCCACCACCACCAGCAAACGCCTGGCACGTGTGATTGCCACATGGGTCCGTCGTTTCTCTTTCAAAAAGCCGATTTCCCCGGAGGCATTGCTGCGTACCAGCGACAGCAGGATGACATCCTTTTCCCGTCCCTGAAAACCATCGACCGAGTCGATTTCCACCCGTTCATCTTCCAGCATCCGGCGGATCAACCTGGCTTGGCCTCCATAGGGGGTGATGATGCCCAACTCATGGGGATCCACCCCACCATCAATCAACCGGCGTGCCTCGGCCACCACCTGCTTCGCCTCCCCGGGATTCACCCTCGAGGCGCCCCCCTCCTCCTCCTGGTCCTCCCACCCGCTTCCCGCGGTGTCTATCAGACGCACCGCGCCATCGCTCCAGACTCCCAGGATGTCCTCCCGCCAGGGCGGAACAGGACGCATGGCAACCGCCTCGTCGTCCGATAGCCGTCCGCCGTAAGCCTCCTCGTTGGGGAAGCGGCTGATCCCCGGATCCATGCGGTACTGAACATCCAGCAGGGCCTGGTGTTCGGGCCCAAGTTGGCCCAGCAAGCGTTCCAGCAGGCTGACAGAAAGGCTCCCACGGGCGGCTTCTTCCGAAAGAACGGTGGGAGGCAATTGGCAGGGGTCCCCCGCCAGCACCACCTTGTCCGCCAGGGTGACCGCGCTCCAGGCTGCAGGCTCGGTCGCCTGGGCTGCCTCGTCCAGCACCACCACATCAAACCGGCGGTCCTCCAGGATGTCCGGTTCCAATCCCGTGGCTGTCGCGGCCACCACAGGGCAATCCCGCACGATGGCCCGGAGGGCCTGTCGCTCCAGGGCGCGTGCGTCCTGCAATATCTTGCGCGACTCATCGCGGGCCTGCTGTTTCTCGCCCGGCTCGGGGCGCGATCTGGTCCACCTTTCTGCCTTGTCGCGCAACCCGCGGGCCTCGCGGGCCAATTTGCGGCTTTCACGCCAATCCGGGTGCTTCTCCAAGCGGAATTCAAGCGTCGCGGGCAAAAGCTCCTCCATCACCCGGACCGGATGACCCAAGCGCACCACCTCCAGCCCGGCCCGGTACAGGCCCAGTGCGAGATGGTCCACCGCCAGATTGCTGGGCGCCGTCACCAGGACCTGCTGGCCCTTTTTCACCGCCTGCCGCACAAGTTCCACCAGCGTGGTGGTCTTGCCCGTTCCAGGCGGGCCGTGAATCAGAAAGACATCGGGCGCCGCCAGGGCCCTGGCCACCGCCTGCTTCTGGCTGGCGTTCAGGCCCGCATGAAACCAGTCAAGATTTTCATCCAGTTCCTTCGAAATCCCAGGGGATTCTTTGCCCAGCAAAACTTCCGTGAGTTTCCCCATCCGCCCGTCACGGGCCCCGGCAACCCGTGCGAGCGCCGCCTCCATGCGCTCGCGGGTGACCGCATCGGGCCTGGCCACCAAACGCCAGGTACCTTCCGTGTCATCAGGCGGATTGTCCAGGAGCACGGTGACAGTCCTGCCGTCCCGGCGAACCGCCACGCAGGGAAGCCCGCGCGCGCCACGGCCATCGCGGGGAAGCGGGTCAGGCAACAGGAGCATCGGCTTGCCCGTATCAATGCGGGGCCCACCCGGGGGAAGCGGGGCCTGCTTGGGTCGGCCCAACACCCACCGCCACCGCCCCGCGATGCCAGGTTCCTCCCCCTGAACCATCAAGCCGGTCAAACCGATTTTTCCATGGCCCCGGGTCGCCTCCTCCGCCAGGCGCTCTTCCTCGGCCCGGGCCTCAAGGCTCAACAAACTTTTCCAACCTTCCAGCCACCGCTGCCGGTCCCCCTCCACGGGGCGTTCCACCTGGCATTGCAGCCGCACACCATCAAATAGGGCACCATCCAGCTTGCCGGCCAAACGGCCAGCCAAGCCCGGGGCCACAGCCACCCTGGCCAGCCCATGGCCGATGTGGAACGCGCCAAAGGCCACACCCTCCTGCCCGGTCACCTGGCATAGCCAGGCCAACAGGCGGGAGGGTGTCACCCCGCCAGGAAGCGGGTAAAGGATCAGTTGAACCGGGTTATCCACCAGACAGGGTCACCATGTTTCGGGACAATCAACGGAGAGCCGAGTAGGGAGTGGCTCCCCACCATTGCACATCCACCTTTTTGACAATCGGGCCATCTTTTTCACTTTCGGCCCGGGCCTTTAGCCAGTCGGCATCCTTCCGGAATGAGTCCCAGGCCTTGTCGGCGGCTTCCCGGCTGGCGTGCTCCACCAGGTAAACCAGAACGGTGTCACCGTCCTCGGGGGCGGGAACAGGCTTCCAGAAACCGACCAGCTTCATGCCGTGTTTTTCCAGAAGCTTGTTGGTGTGGTCCTTGAAGCGTTTTTCCAGGGCCGGCATGCGGCCAGGATGCGTGTGGTACACGCGCAACTCAAACGCCTTGCCCATTGCCTTCGCCTCCACCTTGTCCTTGCCGCTTTCCTGCCCGGTCGCCAAAAACAGGGCACCCACCGCCAACACACCCATCAGGCTCATGCGCGACTCCTTGGTGAAACACTCACTCTTTGCGGGTACCCAGGCAGAACAGATGGTTCTCGCCTCGCACCCAAATTTTGCCGTCCCCCACCGCGGGGGAGGCGATCACGGCCTCGCCAAGTTCCACCCGGCTCAAAACGGCAGGTTTGGTCCCCTGCACCGCCGGGTCCACCACATAAAGCCGCCCCCGCTCATCCACAGCGATCATCTTTCCATCCACCAGAACCGGCGAGGCGCTGAAGGCATCGGCGAGCCGCTCGTTGTAGACCATTTTCCCGGTGGCCAAATCGCAACACAGGGCCATCCCCTTGTCATTGACTCCCAGCAAGCGTCCTCCCTTGGTTAAAAGCATGGGCACATATGGAAATGTCTTCTTTTCCTCCCAAAGCAATTCAGCCTTCTTACCGGCCAACTGGAGCACCTGCATGTGGCGGTCCCCTTTGCCGTCTCCGCTGCACAGGACCAGCTTGTCCCCCACCAACAAGGGTGACGCGACAGTGCGCAGGGGCGAGGCGTCAAACTTCCATGCATGATCCCACAGCACCTTGCCTGTGGCGGGATCATACCCGGTCGCCCCGGCTGTGCTGCCGACCACCAACTCCTCACCGCCACCGGCCGCCCGGATCAACGGTGTCGAATAACAGGAGCGGAACGCCTTGCGGTCCGTCTCCCACAGGGTTTTGCCGGTGGCAGCGTCAAACGCCATCAGTTTGGCCGAACCATCCTGGTCAAAATTCACGAACACCCGGCCCTGGTGCAGCACGGGCGAGTGCCCGAATCCATGCTGGCTGACAAAGGCGCCCAGTTCAACGCGCCACTTTTGTTTACCGGCATGGTCATAGGCGGCCAGGCTGACTGTTTTGCCATCCCATGTCAGGCAGGCGACCCGCTCCGCGTCGACGGCGGGCGTCGCCGAGGCCATGGAGCTTTTGGCGTGGGTTTTGGCGAAGGTGCCCTTTTCGGTCGCACGCCAGAGTTCCTTCCCGTCCCGCGCCTGCAGGCACACCAGGTGCCGGGCACTGCCATCAGCCGTGGATTCCTGCAGGAATAGCCGGTCATTCCACAAGACAGGCGAACCGTTCCCGCTGCCGGAAAGCCTGGCCTTGTACAGTAGATTACTTTTCAAATCCATTTTATCAGGAAGACGCTGCCCACTGGCCACGCCATCTCCCCCCGGACCACGAAACCGGGGCCAGGTATCCGCGGCTAGGGGCAACCCAACGGCTCCCAGGGCAAGCAGCCCAAGCGTCCACCCTGCATATGGCTTCATGTTCATACCGAGGTCTCCCACCAGTTCTTCCGGCCCTAATTTACCAAAGTCCAAAGGCAGGTTCCCCAACAAAAAGGCGGGAGGCCGGAACCGGCACCGGCCGCAAGGGATTCAGGCCCTCAGGGCTGGCTGGCGGTGACATCCGCGGCCTTCCGGGCCCAGGGCCAATGGGGGGGGCCCAGCAGCCAAGTGAGAAGGACGATCAGGCCGAAAACAATGTAGTAGGGCAGCATTTCTTCAATGGTCATGCTGCCGATGAACTGCAAAAAGGTGACATTGTGGGCGAAACGGGCAAAGCAGGGTTGCCCTTCCACCTCGTGCAGGTCGGCACCCTCCGACCAACGGAGTTCCCGTTCCCATGTGGTGAGGGGACACTCCTGCCCGATGGCGGTTTCACCCACCACAAAACCAATGAACAGCAAATGGGCCAAACGGAGCCAAAAGTTACGCGCCCAGGGCCGTTTCAGCAGCAAACCTGCCGCTATGACGGGAACCGCCAGTACGGCCACCGCCACGATCAGGAAGTGGAGCACCGTCAGGATGTTTGCCCAATCTGTCGGACGCATGGGCGCTCCCCTTCAATGCGCGATATGCCTTGGCATCAAAACAACACGGGTTTGCCCTGCTTGCGGCGGATCACCGAAAACTGACCGCCGTGCATCAGGTCATGGTTGGCAATCAACTGGATCAGGTTGCCCAGCTTGGGCGCCTTGGCAGCCAGGCGCCCCTCCGTCGGGTGGTCCAGTTGGGATTCGGTCAGCTTGGAAACCGCGTCAATGGTCGCGGCCCGGGTCTCGCGGAACAGCCGTTCGTACTCCCCCTTGCTGGGCCACCCGGAAGCGTCGTTGATCTGGGCACCCTCCTTGCCGTGCCGGGCCTCGAATCCGGCGGGCAGGGCCGGATAGCTCACTCCCGGCAAGTGTCCGGCCAGGATGAATCGCTCTGAGAGAAGGAGGTGGCCAACCTGCCAGCCGGCGTGGTTGGCTCCTGGGACGGGACGATCCAGCAAATCCGCATCGCTGAAGCCCTCCAGGAATCCGAGCGTGACGCCCTCCGAGGCCTT
Source organism: Planctomycetaceae bacterium UBA6894 (assembly GCA_002451275.1). Lineage (GTDB taxonomy): Bacteria > Planctomycetota > Planctomycetia > Gemmatales > Gemmataceae > UBA6894. The sequence continues at coordinate 24,165 of DKBS01000157.1, forward strand.
CAGGGCTCCAACCAGCAAATCAATCGCATTCATGGCATACCTCCTGCAGGGCTCATTTCAGATCAACCATTTTTCCCCGTTTCTCGGGGCTTGACCGCGCTGAGGGGAGGCTGGGTGGGGTCCACTCCCTCCACATCCCAATCCCATTGTTGCATCGTACCGATCAGCTCATGGCGGGTCAGGTTGAACTGCAAGGGGGTAACCGTGATCAGACGCTCGGCCAAGGCCGTGACATCGGTGTCCGGAATGGGGGTCGGACAGTTGAAATCAGGTCCGATCCAGAAATACACCCGGCCGCGCGGGTCCACCCGCTTGTCATACCATTCGACATAGCTGGCCGTGTTTTGGGGCAACACCGTGACACCGCGGGGCGGCCCCTGGGACAAGTCGGGAATGTTCACATTGAACAGCGACCCCTCCTCGGGGTTGCCGGCCAGAATCCGCTCGACCATCTGGCGGGCAAACCGGGCTCCCTGCTGGTAGTCCGGACGGCCCACCGGCGGCATCTCCAGCGAACAGGCAATGCTTGTCTTGCGGAAGAAGGCTCCCTCGATGGCCGCCCCCACGGTACCCGAATACAGCACATTGATGCCGGCATTGCTGCCCGCATTCAGCCCGCTGACCACCAGATCAGGCGACCAAGGCAAAAGCATCCGCAGCGCGAGTTTCACGCAATCGGCCGGTCTTCCCTCAACCGCCCACCCCAAGAGCTCCCCCTTTTCATCAGCTACTTCTGTGGCCACGATCGGGCTGAAAATCGTCACCGAATGGCCCGCCGCGCTTTGCTCCGTCGCCGGGGCGACTGCAAGCACCTCGCCCAGCGTGCGCATTTCAGCCAGCAGGGCCCGGAAGCCCGGCGCGTAGATCCCGTCATCGTTGGTCATCAAAATCCGCATGCTAATCTCCAGCCTCCACAAGCACTTCCAGGCCGCATCTCCCACCAGCCGAATCCAATCAAAAGGCTCAGGGAGGATCCGACTTCTTCCCGGTTTTCCCCTTGGGGAGCGGCCTTTTCGGCTTATCCTCCGCAAAGCGTTTGTGCCGCAGCAGGTGATGATAATGCTGGGCGAAACGGTGCGCCTCGTCCCGCACCGCCTGAAGCAGGCGCAAGGCCTCGCTGTGCCGGCTCAGCCGCATCGATTCAGACTCCCCCGGCAGGAAGACCTCCTCTTCCTGCTTGGCCAGGGACAACAGGGTTGGCGGTTGCACCTTCAGCATCTCAAAGGCCTGCAGCGCCGCGTTCAGTTGCCCCTTGCCGCCATCGATGAGAAGGATATCCGGCCACGGCCGCTCCTCGGGTGGATGGCTGAAGCGCCGGCTGATCACCTCGCGGATGCTGGCGAAGTCATCAATCCCGCGGACCGTCTTAATTCGGAAGCGCATGTACCCGTTCTTGAAGGGCAAGCCATCGAGGAAACACACCAGCGAGGCGACCGTGTCACTGCCGCCCAGGTGGGCGATATCCACTCCCTCGATCACCCGGGGCCGGTCCTTCAGGCCGAGGATTTTGCGCAACCCGGCCAGGCCTTTTTTGGGATCCACCGAAAACACTTCCGGCTGAACGTCCTTCTCGACACTGCCCCGCCTGCCCAGCGACTGGATGGCCTTGATGTCGTCGCGCAATCGGGCCGCCCTTTCAAACTGCAGAGCCTGGGCCGCCTCTTCCATCCGTGTCCGCATCTCGCGCAGCAACCGTTTCTTGCGGCCTTCCAGCACCAGCCGCAGGGAACGGATCTGGGCGCGGTACTCCTCGCGGCTGACACGCAGGTTGCACGGGGCGGTGCATTGGCGGATGGAATGGAGGATGCAGGGCCGGAACCAGCGCCAGCGCGAATCGGTCGAGCGAATGTTCAACTTGCAGGTGCGGAACTGGAAAACACGCTGCAGAACCTGGATGGCCATGCGCAAACTGGCGGCGGATGTGAACGGCCCGTACAGCCGCACCCCGCGTCGCCTTGGATTGCGCGTGAATTCCACCCGGGGAAACTCCTCCCGCACGCGGATCTGCAGATAGGGAAAGGTCTTGTTGTCCTTCAGCTCCACGTTGAAACGGGGCTGGATGTCCTTGATCAGGCGCGCCTCCATCAGGAGCGCGTCCACCTCGGTCTCCGCCAGCAGGTGGTCGATGTCGGCGATGAGAGGCACCATGTCGGCGGTGCGCGGATCCTCCGCGGCCGCCTTGGTGAAGTAATGTCCGGCCCGGTTGCGGAGGCTCTTGGCCTTGCCGACGTATATCACCCGGCCCTGGGCGTCTTTCATCAGGTAAACGCCCGGGGAGTGCGGGAAACTCCGCACCTTCTCCGCCGGACTTACGACTTCAGCGGGAGGTGTGTCGGGCGATGACTCGCCCGCCCCGCGCTGATTGCCTGGCTCTTCCTCGCCGCCTGCCACCCCGAACTCCCTCCGGGGCACTCGGACTCACGCCCGATTCAGGCCCCTCTCCTGATGATATCCTTGCCCACCCAGGGCCGGAGTACTTGGGGCACCACGATCGAACCGTCCGCCTGCTGGTGGTTTTCCACCAGGGCCACTAAAGCCCTCGCGCAGGAGACGGCGGTGCCGTTGAGCGTGTGCACAAACCGCGTGCCCTTCTGGCCGGCGGATTTGTAGCGAATGTTCAGCCGCCTCGACTGGAAATCGGTGCAGTTGCTGGTGCTGGTCACCTCGCCATAACCGCCCCGCCCGGGCATCCAGGCCTCCAGGTCGTATTTGCGGTAGGCCGGGCCGCCCAAGTCACCCGTGCAGGTGTCGATCACACGGTAAGGTAGCCCCAGTTCCTGGAAAATCTCTTCCTCGACGGCGAGAATTTCCTGGTGGATCGCCTCGCTTTGCTCGGGCGTGCAAAACCCGAACATCTCCACCTTGGTGAACTGGTGCACGCGGTACAGGCCGCGGGTGTCCCGTCCGGGGGCACCCGCCTCGGTGCGGAAACAGTGGGAAAGGCCCACATATTTCAGGGGCAACCGGGCGGCATCGAGGATCTGGTCGCGGTGCATGCCACCCAGGGTGATCTCGGCGGTGGCCACCAGGCACAGGTCCGATTGCTCGATGGTGTAAACCTGGCGGGTTTCCGGGTTGGGATCCCGCGGCATAAAACCGATGCCTTCCAGCACGTCCACCCGGGCCAAATCCGGCGTGATCACGGGCGTGTAGCCACGGGCCACCAGCTTGCCCATCGCGAATTGGACCAACGCCAACTCCAGCAGCACCGCCTCGTTTTTCAGGAAATAGAATTTGGGACCGGTGACCGACGAGCCCGCCTCAAAATCCACCAGGTCCAGGCCCTCCATCAGGGCGACATGGTCCTTGGGTACGAAATCAAAGGCGGGGATCTTGCCCCACTGGCGAATGTCCCTGTTGCTGTCGGGATCCGCACCGACGGGGGCGTCTGGGTGGGTGAGGTTGGGCAGTTGGCTCAGCGCCTCCCGCACCTTCTGCTCGGCCTCGCGGAGCTGCCCCTCCAGTGCCTGGGCTTCCTCCCGCAGCGTTTTCCCCTCCGCGATCAGGGCCTGCCGGGCGGTAGGATCCTTCTCCTTGGGGATCAGCTTGGAAACGTCGTTCTGCCGTTCCTGCACCTGCTGGGTGCGCTGGGCCAGCGATCGGCGCAGATCGTCCGCCTGCACGGCCAGACCCGGGTCGGCCTTGACCAGGCGGTTGACGCAGTTGACGCGCACCGCCTCGAGATTATCACGAACATACTGAATATCTAGCATGGCTTTTACACGTGCTCGAGTGCTCGCCCCTTACGGGCGCTGGTCGATGGGCAGGTACGGCTTGTCGTTCACGCCGGTGAAAATCTGCTCCGGACGGAAAATGCGGTTGTTGCGCAACTGCTCCAGCCAGTGGGAGAGCCAACCGGTCACCCGGGCGATCGCGAAGATGGGGGTGAACAGGTCCCGGGGAATACCCAGAGCCTCGTAAATGATGCCCGAGAAGAAATCGACGTTGGGGTAGATCCCCTTGGGGCCGAGAATCTTCACGGCGGCCGACTCGAGCTGCAGTGCCAGATCATAGCGCGCTGGCTTGCCGCTCTCGGCAAACACATGCTCGGCCAATTCCTGCAGCACCGTGGCCCGGGGATCCTTGACCTTGTACACCCGGTGCCCCATGCCCATGATTTTTTTCTTGGTGGCGACGGCGTGTTCCAGCCAGCCCGCGGCCTTGGCGGGCTCGCCGATCTCCTCCAGCATGTCCAGCACTTCCTCGTTGGCGCCGCCATGGAGCGGGCCGCTGAGGGTACCCACCGCGGCGGCCACCACCGAGTAGGGATCCGCCAGCGTCGAGCCGGTCACCCGGGCCGAAAAGGTGCTGGCGTTCATCTGGTGCTCCGCGTGCAGCACCAGACAGGCGTCCAGCACGCGGGCGACAGCGGTGGAAGGCTCGCGCCCGAACAGCATCCAGTAGAAGTTGGCGGCGTGCGACAAATCCTCGCGCGGCGGGATGGCGTCATCGCCATGGCGCAGGCGGTGGAAGGCGGCAACGATGGTGGGCAGCTTCGCGATCAACCGGATCACCGATTCCCAGTTGGTCTTCGAATTGGTCACATCGCGGGCGGGGTAAAACATGCCCAAGCCGGCCACCGCGGCCTGCAAAGCCGCCATCGGGTGACCCGATTCCGGCATGCACTTGATCATGTCCACCAGCTTGTATTTCAGCCGGCGGTGCTCCTTCAATTGGCTGTCAAAAACCGCCAGCTCTTTCTGGGTGGGAAGCTCCCCCTTCAAAAGAAGCCACGAGGTTTCCTCAAATGTGCTTTCGCGGGCAAGGGTTTCCACCGCGATGCCACGGTACTCCAAACGAGCGCGCCTGCCGTCGATGAAACTGATGGAGGACTCGGCCACGGGCACATCTGCCAGGCCCGGACGGTATTCCGGCTCGCTCATTACAACCCCCGCCGCATTCAACTTGTAAATCTTTTGCAAGTCTCAGGTTATGTCATCCCAAGGGTTGGGAGCCTAGCCTGCGCATTGTCTTATCTTCGATTGTAGGAAACCCCGCCCACCATGGAGAGGGTACAGGGCCGATTCCGCCTCAAAGACCTGTGTAAAACAGCCCGGCTACCCCCCCTAGACAATCAGAATCCCCAGGTTTTCGCGCCAAAATGGCCCGCTGGCCCAAGGTTTGGGCAAATTCGATGGCCTTATCCACTTTCATGGGCCAAACCAGCACCATAGGCTCCACCCAGCCCGACACCGGGTCCATGCCCACCACCGCCAGATTCTGCAGGTCCTTGCCCTCCAGGTTTTGCCTCAGGGACCGGTACAGATTGGCGTTGGTCAAGGTGTCCAGGGGCTTGCTTCCAGGGTTGCAGGCGGTCAAAACCGCCCAGGGTGCATCTCCAACCAGGTCGGCCATCCCGTCCGGGCACGGCTCGTCCACCCGCAAAACCACCACAGCGTTGCTCTCGACCAAGCCCTCCACCACCCAGTAGCTGGTTTGGCGGTAGGCCGCATCCAACCAATCCTCCGCCTGGCTCATGGCTTGCCCACGGGTGCGAATTTTTTATCCAGCGACTGAAAACCTTCCATGTCGCGAACGGGATCAAAACCCTCATCCGCTTTGAAACGGGTCCAAATGGAGGCCCGGGATCCGGCCGGGATTTTCTCCATCGCCGCAACAACCAATCCCGAAAGGGCTTCCACCGTCTTTTTCGCATCCTCCGATTGGGGCCCCTTGGCTTTGCGCTGCTGCCCGGCAACCTGGGCCAAAATGGTCGAGGCGTTCAGGAGGTTCATGGGTTTATCCTTGGAAAGCTGCTCGATCTGTTTCAGATCAGAAAGCGCCCCCGCGACATCCCCCTTCTGGGCCAGCAGATACCCACGCCCCAGATGCAAATCGATACGGTCATCAGCGGCCGGGTTTTCCTTCAGACCTTCCTCAAAATCGCTGAGCGCAGCCGTGCGCCACTGGTTCATCAGGTTCCACCCCCGCATCCGGCGGATGGAAGGCGTTTTGGGGTCAAGCGCCAGCGCCTGGGTTTGGCTGGCCAATGCCGCCACCATGTCGCCTTGCCGGGCCTGAATAGTCCCCAATCGCTCCCAGGCCAAAGCCTGCTGGGGTTTGACCTCCGCCTTGCGGGAAGTTTCCAAATCCAAATACCTTCGGAAGGATTCAGCGGCCTCCCCCAAAAGTTTCTTGCCAGCCGCATCGTTTCGCGGCATTTTCATGCCGCCTGCAAATTGAACATT
>DKBS01000157.1:30614-42472 GCA_002451275.1 Planctomycetaceae bacterium UBA6894
CCGCCTGCAAATTGAACATTCCCCATGGCCAGATGTGCGCCCGGGTTTTCCGGATCGGAAAGCAAAGCTCGCTGAATCTGGGCCGCACCCTCTTCCAGTTTCCCAGCCTGCAAAAACTGGTTGCCGGCATCCAGAGCATACTCGCTCACCTTTTTCGGATCGGGTTCCCGGTTTGCCGCCTCGCGGTAGGCATTGGCCGCCTCCACTAAAGCGGCCGGGTCCTGGCCGGCCGCTTTGGCAAGCAGTTGGGCCCAAGTTTTCCAGGTTCCGGCGGTTGCCTTGGGATAAGCCTCCACGGCTTGCTTCAGGCTTCTCTGGGCCGCTGCGGTGTTGCCCAGCAATTGCTGCACGGTTCCCAGTGTGGTCAGCCCTTCCACCGAAGGTGCCAAATCCCCCGCCTTTTTTAGATCAACCTCCGCCTGCTCCAAAAGAACCTTGGCCTCGGCATCCCGCTTGGCAGCCAACAACTTTTGGGCCTGCTCGGCCCGAACCGTGGCCCGGTTCACCAGGAACACATTGGTCTGGCCAACCTTTGCCTCGGCCCGCTGGAAGTGCCGGTCGGCTTCCTCCAAATCACCCATCCGGGCCTCGCACACCGCCAACATCACATCGCAGTAGGGGAAATCCGGCTGAATGGACCTGGCCACTAGGAACCCGGAATGCGCCGCCCCATATTCTCCTCGACCAAGTGCGATGGTCGCCAGGAAATACTGGGACCAGAAATGCCTGGGGTCCAGCACCAAGGCCTCCCTGAAGGCGTCGGCCGCCTTCCCGAATTCCTTGGCCTTGAAGTACTCGTCGCCGATCAGGAACCATTCGGTGGCAGTGGAGGCCTGCCCCTTGTCGGCCAGGGCCTTTTCCCTGCGGCTGGTCTCAGGGTCAGACTTCAGCGAATAGTAGGCAAGCTTTTGGTGGTACAGGCGGTCGATGGGCAAAAGCCCCCTAGCCATTTCCAGATGCTTTTTGGCATCCGCAAAGTCACCCTCATCGTTTTCCACATCCGCCAGGATCACCATCAGCTCGCCGCAGCGGGCGCGGATCTTGTCCTGCTCGTCCTTGCGGAAATACTGGTCGAAAACCGGCGCCGGCTTTTCCGCGGAGGTATCGAGCTTCACCAGGCTGAAAGCCTGGCCCGTCGCCTCACGCAGATTTTTCCGAAGGTCCGCGGGGTCGGCCCCCACTTGGTTCACGTGGGCGAACAAGGCGGCGTCGTGGGACCGGTTGAATTCGCCCACCAGTTTGTCCGTGGCGAGGTGCTGCTTTGCCTCCACCAAAACCTTGTCCAGTTCGGCGGTCAGGTCTGCCAGCTCCCCCCTCGCCTCCTGATGACCGGAACTGGCAGCGGCCAGTGTCGCCAACCCGGATTCCAATCCGTTCCGCGCGTCCTCAAAGCGGCGTTCCGCCATGGCGACAGTGGCCCCTTGCAGCGCGTCGCGCCCGCTTTCCCGGGCGGCTTCCACCTGCCGCTGCATCGCCAAACGGTTCCGCTCGGCCACGCCGTAGGCGGCGTTAAGGGCGATGCTGCCCCCCAGCACCACCAGGACAAACGCAGCCGCCACCCCGGCCAGCGTGGCCAGCGCCTTGTTGCGCCGGGCCCATTTGACAGTTTTCTGCCAGCGGGTGATCGGCCGGGCTTTGATAGGGTCCCCACGGCCGAATGCCGCCAGGTCCTCGGCCATTTCATCCGCAGTCTGGTATCGCTTTTCCGGGTCTTTTTCCAAGGCCTTCAGGGCGATCGTCTGCAGGTCGATCGGCACCGTGGGGTTCAGGTCCACCGGAGCCACCGGATCCTTTTTCCGGACGTGCTCCAAGGTTTCCAGCAGGGTCCGCCCCTTGAACGGGGGGCGACCGGTCAGAAACTCGTACAGGATCGCCCCCAGCGAATAGATATCCGCAACCGCGGTCAACTCCTTGGCTTTGCCCTCGGCTTGCTCGGGCGGCATGTAGCTGGGCGTTCCCATGATCGAGCCGGTGCGGGTGTGGCCGTCCTCCGCATCCAACTCCTTGGCCAGGCCGAAGTCGGTCACCTTGGGCAAATCTTCCTTGGTCAGCAGCACGTTGGCCGGCTTGAGGTCGCGGTGGATGATTTTCAACGAATGCGCGTGCGCCATGGCCCGGCACACCTGCTCCATCACCTTGGCGGTGAATTGCGGCTCCTGGGGCTCACCCTTCAACCGATTGTCTAGGGGTCCGCCTTCCACAAATTCCAGGGCCATGTACGGCAGGCCGTTGAACTCGCCGACATCGAACACCCCCACGATATTGCGATGCTGGGCGGTTGCGACCGAGCGCGCCTCCAGCCGGAAACGCTCCAATTCCGATTCACTGGCCTGGCTGTTCAGCACCATTTTCAGGGCCACCATGCGGTTGAGGCCCAGTTGACGCGCCCGGTAGACCACGCCCATTCCGCCACGGCCCAGTTCCCCCAGGATCTCGTACCCGGGAACCTGTGGCAGCTTCCCCTTTGCGGCCGACGGCGAAGTGGGAACGGTGGCGGAAAGGCTTCCCTTCAGGCCCACCTGGGTCGCTGAGGCCTGACTTTTTGCCCCCAGGGTTTTGCCGCCCTGATTGGAAATGGCGGTTTTCATCGCCTGGCCTTGGCCGGGGGCAACCGTGGCGCCAGAATCGTCCTCACCGCCCGGCGCCATCGTGGCGCCAGAATCGTCCAAACCTCCAGGCGGAAGAGTCGCTTCCGAAATATCGGCCCCTCCGGGCGGCATGGTGGCCCCGGAATCATCCAGAACCGCGCCCGGAGGCATGGTTGCTCCGGAATCATCCACACTTGGGGGCGGCATGGTAGCCCCCGCATCCCAGGAAACGCCTCCTCCCGGCTGCGTCTCAGCCAGGGTAGCGCCATCATCCAACTGAGCCTGACCTTTCAGTCCCCGGCCCCCTGGGGCGGCCAACTCTTCAGGTCCCAAGGTGCGGTCATCCCGGGAACTGGCTCCAGCGGAGGATGGCGCCAAAGAATCTGGGGCCAATGTTTCATCCATGCGGTTATGCACGGTGGATTTACCCGATGGCCCTGAAATTTCTCCGGGAGCCAAAGTGGCATCCGATGGCGCGGCCACACCACCCCTGGGAGGCAGGCTGTCAGGGGCCAGCGTGGCATCCGAATGGTCTGCGGAGGGTCCCTTGGGATCCTGTGGGCGGGTCATGTGCGGCATCCTGAAACGGGCCCGCTAAAGGCAGGCTACGCGAAAGCAATGCCGCCAGTTTACCGGCTTTTTTCAAAACCGGTCAAACCAATGGCCCAGGTTCTGCAGGGATCTGGAGTAGGCTTTTAGCGAATCCGCGTGCCCGGATGGGCATGCAATTGGTGGGCCTCGACCTGGTCGGGCGTGAGATGCCAACCGCAGTCGTCACAAGTGAGGGTTTTTTCGTAGCAGGTGGGGCAAAGCAGGGGGCCCCCCAGCAGAAACTGATCAAATCGTTGCTGATCTTCCGGCGAAAGGTGAGACGGATCGGCAGGCAGGGAGGTCATTTCCTTGCAAGAAGAGCACCGGGCATGGCGGGCCTGGTTCAACACGGGAGCGAAATGATCGTGGAAACCGCGGGACACAACCCCCTTGCCCAGGCACAACGGGCACGACATGCCCAGTTGCGACGCGATCGCCTTGCGAATGAAGTCGCTTTTGTTGGGCAACTTGTCCAACAGGTCAGCCAATTCCTTTTCCACCTTGAAAGCCACGATCGCTGTCTTCGGGGCCTTGGGTGCGGTCATGTTTCCATTACCTCGAGTGCTCGGAATGGCATGCACGGGTGAAGAACAGTCTAAAGTCACCTTGCCTAGGTGCCCCTTGGACGACAATCTGTTTCATCCATTGTTAAAATACCCGAAGATCGTTAAGCCGTCTATCTTTCCCCGGCTCTGGGATTTGGCATGTTTTTAAAAAATGGTTCCAAACCGCTTGGCCGTAAATGTTTCAGCCTTTCCCTTTTTCCTGTGGCGGTACTGATGCTGCTGGCGGGCCCGGAAAGGCTGTTTGCCCTGGATTCAGCCCAACATGGCCCCACCCCCGGCCTCATTGCCGCTACTCCCTTTGTCCTGCTGCTGATGGGCATTGGCCTGTTTCCCCTGCTCATCCCGCACCTCTGGCACAAGGACAGTATCAAGGCACTGTTCGCCCTGGCCCTGGCCCTGCCTATCGCGCTGACAGCCCCTTGGAACGGAACCCTTCATGCCCTGCTGGAATATCTGGCATTCATGACCCTGATCGGCTCCCTTTTCATCGTGTCCGGGAACATCCATCTCGAAGGCACTTGGCCGGGCACACCGCTGGCCAACACCTCCCTGTTGGGACTGGGGGCCGTGCTGGCGAACTTTTTGGGAACCACGGGGGCCAGCATGCTGCTGGTGCGGGTGCTGCTGGGAACCAACCGGAGCAGGCAACACCAGGTGCACTTGGTGGTTTTTTTCATATTCATCGTCAGCAACACCGCCGGCCTGCTCACCCCACTGGGCGATCCCCCGCTTTTCCTGGGCTTTTTGCACGGTGTCCCCTTCCATTGGACTCTGGGTCTGTTTCCCCAATGGCTTTTGGTCAACGGCATGCTTTTGGCAATCTTCTGGTTCTGCGACAGCCGGGTTTTCGCTGACAGGACCACCCCTGCCCTGGAAACCGCCGGGAAATCCACCCCCTACCGGATGAGCCCCACCCTATTTGTTCAGGGCAGCCACAATGTGTTGTTTCTGCTGGGAATCATTGGCGCGGTCCTCCTGAAAGGAGCCCTGGGAGAAAGCGTCGGGGCGCTCATGCTTTCCGCAGGAATCATGGGGCTAATGGCTTGGCTTTCCCTTCAAACCACCCCGCAGGCCCTGCGCACCCTCAACGGCTTTTCTTGGGCCCCCGTGCTGGAGGTGGGAATTCTGTTCGCCGGCCTTTTTGTGACCATGGGACCAGCCATCGCCCTGCTCGAGCACAACAGCGAAAACCTGGGGGTGACCAAACCCTGGCAGTTTTTCTGTTTCACCGGGCTGCTTTCCAGCTTTCTCGACAATGCACCCACCTATGTGGCATTTGGCAGTCTGGCGCTGGGCGGTTCCGGCCTGGGTCAGGCTGCCGATTTTGGCGACTTGACCCGATTGGATCAGGGAATCCTGCTGGCCGCCATCAGTTGCGGTGCTGTTTTCATGGGAGCCATGACCTACATCGGCAACGGCCCAAATTTTATGGTCAAGAGTATCGCCGAGGCTTCCGGCATCCGCATGCCGGGCTTCTTTGGCTACATGCTTTGGTCCTGTGGGCTACTTTTGCCGGTTTTGGCTGTCTGCTGCTGGGTGTTTTTCATTTGAATTCCCGCTTGGCTCCCGGGCCATTCATGGCCCTTTCACTTGCCCGGAGGCCAACTTGGGGTAAGATTCAATTGTCCTTTCATGGACGGTGGGTGTAGCTCAGTTGGTAGAGCACCGGATTGTGGTTCCGGCTGTCGCGGGTTCGAATCCCGTCATCCACCCTAAATCTAAATCCTGCCAGACTTTAAATCATTTGATACAGGTCAGCAACCAATCAGGTTGCTGGCCAATTTCTTTGTTTCTTTGGCTCCTTTGTACAATCCATTCAGGTTGTAAACCTTCGCCCTGCGGAGTGGAGCCATGACAAGAAGATCCCTCGGCTGGCTTGCCGGGAATGCATTTTGGCTATGCCTGCACGCATTCAGCCCCACCACGGCAAACGCCCAGCCGGCAACAGCCGCCCTGCCTCCCGACCTGGAAAAAAGGGTGGATGCCATGGCGGTGAAAGCCACGGCATGGCTGCAAAAACGCCAGGAACCAAATGGCGGGTGGTCCACGGATCGCAGCCCGGGGATCACCGGCGTCGTGACCACCGGCCTAGTGCAAGGTGCGCGCCTCAGCCCCTCCGACCCCATGGTTGCCAAGTCCATCGCTTACATCGAGGGCTTGATCGATCCCCAGGCAGGCCACATCGCGGGCAAGGATGCGCGGCTCGGCCTGCAGAACTATGTCACCAGCGTGAATGTCATGGCCTTGGCCGCTGGTGGACGCGACTCACACCGCAAGGTGATCGCCGACGCAGCCATGTTCCTTCGCAAGCTGCAATGGGACGAAGGGGAAGGCAAAAGCCGCGAAGATGATTTTTACGGCGGGGCAGGCTACGATTCGAAATCGCGGCCCGACATGTCCAACACCCAGTTTTTTCTGGACGCCCTGCGCGAAGCGGGTATCCCCTCCACCGACCCGGCCTACCAGCGCGCCCTGGTTTTTGTCAGCCGCTGCCAGAACTTGAAGGGCGAACACAACGACCGGCCGTGGGCTGAGAAAATTAACGACGGAAGTTTCATCTACTCCGCCGCGGCGGGCGGTTCCACCAAGAGTTTTGACCAACCCCAGCAGAACGGGGCCCTGCCGGGCTATGGCAGCATGACCTACGCCGGCATCAAAAGCATGATTTATTGCGGCGTGAAAAAGGACGATCCACGCATCCAGGGAGCGCTCAAATGGCTCCGGGACAGCTACACCCTCGACCGCAATCCCGGCATGCCCGAGGGCCGTGAGGAGTGGGGCTATTTCTACTACCTGCACACCGCCAGCAAGGCCTTCCAGTTATTGGGCGAAGACCTTTTCGCGGATGGCAAGGGCGTGCGACATGACTGGCGCCGCGAAATCATCGAGCGGCTGGAAAAGCGCCAGTCGGCCGATGGTTCCTGGACCAATCCCAAAGACCGCTGGATGGAAGGGGACCCCACCTTGGTCACAGGTTACGCTTTGATGACCTTGGCCAACTTGCGGGCAAAATAAAACCCGGGCTTTTTTGCCCGGGGCTTGGTGGCGTTTTCAACGACCGGGGCCACCCCTTCTGGGTGGTCCACCACGGCCAAATCCCCCAGGCCCCCGTGGGCCTTGCCGCGGTCCGCCGGGTCCACGAAAGCCGAAACCGCCACCAGGACGGCCAGGCGGCGGGCCAAATCGTCGTCCGGGTCCCGGATGGGGCTCCCGGCCAAGGGCAGGAGGCCTCGGCGGCTCCACCAGCAATTCCACGTGGAGAATCTGTCCCATCAGCGGCTTTCTATCCAGCGCTTGAATCGCCGCGCGGGCCTCCTCCTCGGATTGCATGTCCACAAACCCGAAGCAGCGCGACTGACGGGTATCACGATCCAGAACCACCCACGCGTTCGCCACAGATCCGTGGGAGCTGAACAGTTCGATCAGTTCAGCATCCCCGACAAGGGGCGGAAGGTTGCCAACCCGCAGGCGCTTTGCCATGGTGCTTGGTCCAGTAACCGGAATGCCGGCCAGTCAATGCATCAGCCCTGCTGGCCCTGCCCCTCTTCCTCGGCCTTCCGCAGGGGACCACGGTAGGTGATTCGCCCCTTGCTAAGGTCATACGGGGAAATGGCGACCGTCACGATGTCGCCCGGCAGGATCTTGATGAAGTTCTTGCGGATTTTGCCAGCGATATGGGCCAACAGCTCATGGCCGTTGTCAAGCTTCACCCGAAATTGGGTGTTTGGCAGGGCCGAGGTCACTTTGCCCTGCATCAGAATCGCTTCTTCCTTCGCCATGCACGGACTCTCCACGCCTTGAGGGATTGCTGCTTGCGACAATTATCAAAATAACTGCCGGAATGGAAAGCTATCATCATACCACCAAAATGCCGGAAGTGGCCACCCTGAATCGGGCGGGCGTGGCAATTTTCCTGTTGCGTACAGGTTTTTAGCGTGTTTTCTGGCGATGAAAATTGGCCAGATTTTCGTCACCCATGGCTTCATAAAAGTTGGTCAGGGCAGCATGGGTGGCCGGGTCGTTGGGGGAAATTTCAAGGGCCCCCTGCAGCCAGCGGAGCGATTCATCAGGCTGCCCGTTGCGCAGGCAAATTTGCCCTGCCTCCACCCGGGGCTTGGGATCCTTCGGTTGGTTGACCACCTCCTTCAACAACGCATCCAGGCGGTTCATGTCCCCTTCAATCTGCCTGAAACGGTCAAGGTGTTTTTGGGCCTCTTCCTTTTTGCCCAGTCTTTCCAGGCAAATTCCCAGTTGGTAATGAATCTCGTGGTCATAGGGGGATAACTCGGCAGCCCTTTTCAGCATGGAGGCGGCTTCCTCCATCTTGCCGTTGCCTTGTGCCAGGCGGGAAGCTTCCATCCAGGCTTCACCGCTTTCAGGATGAACCCCGGTCATTGTATTTGCCACGGATTGCGCTTTTTCATTCTCACCAAGCAGAACTAGGGTCTTGACCAGCCCCAACTGAACCTTCAGATCGCCCGGGTAATCCTTGAGCATGTCCTCATACAGGCCAACGGCTTCCGGGTAACGCTGGGCCCCTTTGGTTAACCCTGCTTGGAGCAATCTGGCGCCATAATTCCGGGGGTACTCATCCAAAAGTTTCCTGCAGGTTTCCAGGGCCCTTTCCTTTTTGTTGATCACGTCATCCATCCGCGCCTTGGTCAGCAGGCCGATCGGGTTTCTGGGAAATTTTTCCAAGAGATGATGGATCCAGAAACTCGCCTGATCAAACCGGTAAACCCCAACCGCTCCCACTGTCAGCGCTTCAAGAATTTGCTCCGCCGCGGGATGACCAGAATCCACTTTCGGGAGAAGGTCATTCACATAGGCCTCGATTTCCCCCTGCTGCACAGCCTGCAGCGCACCCTCCAACCGGCCATCCGGGGTACTCCCGGCCAGGCGCCGGTACTCCTTCAGGAAGCTGGCAGCCTCATCGACATTTCCCTCCCGACGCGCGGCTTGGGAAGCCAATAGCCATAAGGCAGGGTTGCGGGGCTGCCAGGATATCGCGCTTTGAATATCCTCAAGTGCCTCCTTGAAATCAAAACAGGCCAAAGCGGTCTCGGCGAGCGCCTGATAGCGGTGTACCTGGGCCTTTTCCAAAACAGTCCACCCCAACCAGGTGAACGAAACCAGAAACAAAAGGCACAACAGCAGGCGCAACCGCGTGGCCAGGCACCAGCCCAAAATCGCTGCGGATTGATTGGCAAACGACATCTCAGGGTTTTTCCGCCAGGCCTTGTTGAACTTCTGCCAAATCCAGCCGTCCGATCCCCCGATAATAGCGGGCCAACGCGGCATGTACCGGCCTGTGGTCGCCCTTCCGGCGCAGGGCGTCTTCCAGCAGGTTCAATCCCTGCTCGGTCCTTCCCACCTCCAGGGCAATTTCCCCCGCCTCGAGGCAGGGCCCCAATTCCTGCAATTGCGGCCCGATCATCCGCATCAATTCGTTCAGCCGCTTCAGGCTTTTTTGCAAGCGATCCAATTGCTTTTCCAGGTCGCCCGCCTCCTGGTTTTTCCCCTGCAAGCGAAGGGCTCGCACCAACAGGTGCAGGGTTTCCGCATCCCCACGCTCGGCTTCCCATGCTTTTCGCAGCCAGGGTTCGGCCTCGACGGCGTTCCCCTGCTCCAAAACCACCCGCCCCTTCAGCGACATGGCAAGATTGGAGCTTGGATTCACCCCCAGGGCCTTATCCACCAACGCGAGCGCCTCCTCGCCTTGTGCCTCGGCAAGCAGGCACTGTGCCATGCCCAAAAGTGCCTCCTCGTCCTCGGGAAAACGCTGAAGCACCCATTCCAAATGTGGCTTGGCGGTCGCCGGACTGTTTTGGCGCAATTGCACCCGGGCGAAAGCCACCCGGGCGTCGCGATCCTCCGGGGCGAGATCCAGCGCCTTGCGGTAGAACTCAGCCGCCTGATCCACCTGCACCATCCGCTCGGAGACCCTTCCACCCCACAACCAGGCCCAGGGCGCCTTGGCGTCCACTGCCCGCCACAGGGCGCAGGCTTGCCGCGCATCGGCCCAACGCTCCGCGATCATGTAACCGCGTGCCAGAGCCTCCAGCACCAGGGTCACATCCGGATGATCCGGCCCGATGGTGCCGCGCAAGCGTTGGTCCCTGTCACCGATCACTCCCTGTTGCACAAGCAGCAGGTCCCGCTCCAGGCGAACCAAATTTTTGTCACCACCCAAGTCCTCATAGGCGGCCAAATATCTTTTGGCTTCCGGGAATTTGCCCAAACGCCGGGCGGTCCTGCCAGTCAGGAACAGGCCGTTCAGATCCTTGGGTCTACGGGCGGTGAACTGTTCCAAACACAACAGGGCGGCCCGATGGTCATGCTTACGAATTGCTTCCTGGGCTTCCTCCCAAAGCTGGTTGGCCCGGTATCGTTCATACCCCCACCAGGCAAAACCGCCGCCGGCCAATAGCCCGGTACAGGCAAGAAAAAACGGCAGCAGGAACCTGATTGCCCAGGGCCTGCTGCCGTCTCTTCCTTTTGAATCCATACCAACCGCCATGGCCCAATGCCCCCCAAGGCGGAAGAATCAACAGTACCCAGTTGAAATCATTTCAAAATGATATCGAAGGAGTGGGTCTGATTCCTGATCACCGTGAAGGTCAGGCCGGAAGACTCGGGCTTTGAATATTTCTCGTCGATAGGTACCACCGTTTTGGGGATGACTGCTCCCCCCACCGAAGCCATGGACGGGCGGTTCGGATCGTTGTCCTTGCCATCCTTGTCCGCCTCCGCCTCCTTCGGTTCCTCCTTGGGCGCCTTGTTCGGATCCCGGGGCCCTGCCGGCATTTTGGGCCCTTTACCCTTCCCGGTCAGCCTTCCTTTGACATTGGGATCCGTAGGCAGCTTGGGAACACTCACGGTCACTTGGCACTCCCCCACCGGGGCGTCTGACAGGGAGTAATTGCCGTTGGGGTCGATGCTGGCGGTCCCGGTAACCCCATCCTTGTTGATGAACATCACCGAACCCACGGTCAGGTTCTTTCCGCCCGTGGTCACCTTGCCGTTCACCGTGCCGCGCGATTTGTAGTCCACCCCGCCGCAACCGATTGCCACCAGAGCCAGGCCGGCAATCCCGCCAGCCACAAGCGACCGGCGGTCAAAAAACGCTTTGAACATTCTAAATACTCCTCTGTTACCCTGCTTCAATCAAAAAGGATCGTCATCCGGAACGAACGGAGGGGCGATCCATGCGATCGCCCCTCCGTCAAAAATTAAATAAGCTGCGCATCAATCCAAATTCAGCGTTTCACCACCGTTGGGGGTCAGGGCAGCGGCCCAGGCATTCACATTCACACCGGAGGTGATGTTACGCACGCTGCCATCCATCATCAGGGCGTTAATCCCACCCGTATGGATCTGCTGGGGCAGGTGGGGGTTGCAGGATGCATTTTTCGGCATCACCTGAAACTTCGAGTTCACACCACGCTGGTTCCAGTCGTTGAACATCGCATGCCAGTCAGGGGTAACTGTCTCGTGGGCCCACAGGGTACCAGTGTCTTTGCAACGGGCATAGGCCTCCGTCACACCCAAGGTGTTGGAGGAACCATCGGGATAGGTCACACGGGCCTGGTAGGAGCTTTGGCCCGAATCCCATGCCGACATCCAACCACCGTCATTGGGATTATGGAAGGCATCGTGGTTGGCCACGTAATTCGAAATCACCCAGCCATTACCCCAAGTTTCCGCAGGAGAGTTGGAGGAATCGGAGGGGCACAGGTAAGTCTTGATGGTTTTGTTGGCAATTGACTTGGGATCACCCGCATCAATATTGGGATTACGAGGACTGGGAAAAGGAGACAGCTTATAGATGTTATCTTGCTCGATATAGGGAAGCAGATAAATCCACAGGTTTCCCTTTTCAGCTTGATCGCCCGAAGGCGTGGTTCCGGGCATAGCCTTGAACCGGCTCATGGGGGGAAATTTCTCATGGGTCGAGTGGTAATTGTGCAGGCCGAGACCGATCTGCTTAATGTTATTCGAGCAGCTCATGCGGTTGGCCGCTTCGCGCACCTTCTGCACGGCGGGAACCAGCAGACCCACCAGCACGGCGATGATCGCGATCACCACCAGCAATTCAATCAGCGTGAAGGCG
>DKBS01000171.1 GCA_002451275.1 Planctomycetaceae bacterium UBA6894
GCGCCGTAGGGTTGGTCCACCGGCCCGCCACCGGGGAAGACCGATTCGGCGACCCGGTTTTTGGAATCGTGGTAGGCAACCTCCCCGGGTGCGCGCTGGTCCTTGAGCGTGCGGCCCAGACGCATGGAACCGATTCCCAGGGGGTTGAGGATTTCCGCCCGGGTGGCTGCCTCATAACCGAGCCCGGTTGCCTTCTCGATGACACGCCCCAGCAGGCAGTAGGCGAAATTGGAGTAGGCATAGCGGGTGCCCGGTTCAAAGTCGAGCGGCTGGTCCAGCATGTACCGGATGATGGCGCCGGGCATGGCGGGGCCGGGACCGCCGGAATCTTTTATGATGGCGCGCGAACGGAACATGGGGTCCTGGGATTTGGCGCGGTCCCAGCCAGCGGTGTGGTGCAGGCAGTGCTCGACTGTGACCTTGGACCAGCGCGGATCCTTTGCGGTGGGAAGTTCGAGGTAAGCGTGCACCGGGGTCCCGGACCGGATTTTCCCCCGCTCGATGAGCCGCGCGATTACCAAGGCGGTCAGCGGCTTGGAGACACTGGCGACCCGGAACAGGGAGCGGACGGTGACCGGGATACGCCTGGCGGGATCTGCCATGCCACTGACAACGGTGGCCACCAGCCTGCCCGCCTGGGCGACCGCCAGGCTGACACCCGGGAACTTTTCGCTTTCCACCAGGCCATCGAGAAAAGCCTGCAGTCCTTTTCCCGGGCTGGCGGAATCCCAGGCGGGGGTGCGCCGCGCAGAGCTGAAGACGCCCAGGGCCAGGGCGGCGCGGGACAGTGCTGTCCGCCTTGAACAAAAATCGGCCATGGGTCCAACCTCAAGGAATCCAGGGGGATGCTGGCAGGTTAAACTAACGGGAGATCCTTCGCACGGGGGCGCGCCATGTTGTTTTTGCTGATCGGCTGCCTGTCGCTCGCGCCAGATCAGGCGGCTTCCCGCAAGACGCTGGGGGGCGTGGATCTGGTGGAGTTGCCCCCCCGGGTGCCGGGTTACCGCACCCTGCAGGTTGGCGGGTTTGTGGTGTTGGCCGATTCCCGGGTGGTGGAGCCGCCCGAGTCCTATGAAAAATCCCCGCTGCAGGTTCTGGAAGGGGAACTGAAAACCATCGGCCGTATCGTGCACGCCAAGGCGCTGGCCGAACTGCGGAAGCTGACCATCTGGGCGGAATGGGACGAGGGACAAGCCCTTGGCAACGGGCGCCCTGGAAAAGCCGTGGCGGTTTATTACGGGGGCTCGCAGCGCGGCATGCTGGCGGCGGGTATGAACCCGCTGAAGGCGAACAACATCACCGTGCTTTCAACCCGGGACCTGACCCGGGAACACCAGCCGCGGCAGGACAGCGGCCGTTGCGTGCTGTTGCATGAAATGGTGCACGCGGTGCACCACAAGATTCTGGGTTTTGACAATGCCCAGATCCAGGCGGCGTACCAGCAGGCGCTGGAGCGTGGCAAGCTGGAGCGCGGGTCCTACGCGGCCACCAACGCGGCGGAATTCTTCGCCGAAATGTCCTGTGCGTACCTGGACAAGCTGCAGTACTTTCCGCGGGACAAGGTGGAGTTGCGCAAGCACGATCCTGCCACCTACCAACTGATGGTCACCCTCTGGTCTGGCGCGGAGAGCGCCGCCAATCGGGCCCGCAAGGCCGACAAGCCCGATCCCTTTGAGCTGCCGGTGCTGGAATTGAAGCTGTCCGAATTCCAGCCGGGTGAGGCCGCTTGCGGGCCACCCCCTCCCGGGCCGGAAGAGCTGGAGGGCCGGGTGGTGCTGGTGCTGCTTTTCGCCACACAAAGTCCCGATGCCTTGCAGGCCTTGGGGAAGGTGGCGGCCCTGCAGGCGGAACTGTCGGAGGTGGGGCTGACCGCGTTGGCCTGCCATGCCAGCCGCACGGGGAGCGTGGAGGCGGTGCGCAAGGCGGCGGAGACCCGGGCCCCGCAAATGTGCGTGAGCATGATCCCCCGGTTGGCGCGCAACCCGGGTCTGGGGAAGCTGCCCCACGCGCTGGTGTTTGACCAGCAGGGGAACCTGCGATTTTCGGGGTCGGCCTATGACGCCGAATCGGCGGCCAGGAAATTGGTGGGGCGCATGCTGGTGGAAAAAGCCGACCTGTCGGTTGAGGAGAAACAGGTGGCCCAGGTGGTGGGCCCCAGCGTGGAAGCCCTGAAGCAGGGGGATAAACCATCGGCCACCCTGGCCCGCTTGGAGAGATTGACCCCCACCGAGGAGGCGGCCAAAACCGCGCGGGACGCCCTGATAGGCGCCATCGTCTCGGGACCGAAAGCCAGGCTGACGCAACTGCAGAACCTGCAGGACCTGGATCCGGCTCGGGTGTTTTGTGAAATGGAACTCATGGCCCAACGGTGGAAGGGGACCTCGATCGGGTCGCTGTTGACCCTGGTGATGGGCCCGCTTCGCAAGAAGGCCGAGGTGCAAAAAGAAATGCGCGCGCGTGTCCTCCTGGAGCGTGTGAAGTCGATCGATGCGCAACTGATGCGGCGGCCGGGCGCCCTGGAGCCCTCTAGCCCTGGGTTTCGCGCTGCCAACGCGGATTTGCTGAACGCTTTGCAGCAGGTGCTCGTGAAAATGGAGTCGGAATTCACGGGGACTCCCACGCTGGCCGAGGCGGAGCGACTGGCTGGGAAGTACCAGCCCTGAAACGGCCGCCTTTGGGAGGAACCCATGTCCAGTCTGTTGACCGAAACGGGCCGAGCCAGTTTGGCGGCGCAGTACCGTGAGACCCTGCTGGAAGATGTGGCGCCCTTTTGGCTGCGCCACGGCATCGACCGTCGGCATGGCGGTTATTTCACCGCGCTGGACCGCGATGGCACGGTGATCGACACTGACAAATCCATCTGGTTCCAGGGGCGGGGCGCCTGGATGTTCGCCACGCTTTGTAACCTGGTGGGAAAGCGGCCGGAGTGGATGGAGGCAGCGGAGACCGGCATACGGTTTTTGCGCCGCCATGGCGGCGGAACCGACGGGAAATTGTGGTTCACCGTCACCTGTGACGGCAAGCCCCTGCGCAAGCGGCGCTACGCCTACAGCGAGGGGTTTGCCGCCATCGCTTGCGCGGCCTGGGCCAAGGCTTCCGGGGAGGTACAAGCCGCGGAGGAAGCTGACCGGCATTTCGCCTCGTACATCCGCCAGGCACTGGTACCGGGGACCGGGGCGGCCAAGGTGGAGACATCCACTCGGCCCATGCGCGGTATTGGCGGTCACATGATCGGCATGGGCGTGGCCCAGGAAATCCGCGCCGCCCTCGGCGAACGGATGGTGGAGGGACGCACCTGCACCGAGTGGATCGACTGGAACATCGCCCAGATGGAGCGGTGGTTCATCCGTCCGGAATTGCGGGTGGTGCTGGAGACGGTGGGCCTGGAAGGCGAGGTGCTCGATCACGCGGACGGCCGCACGCTGAATCCCGGGCATGCCATCGAGGCGGCCTGGTTTCTACTGCGGGAGGCGCGCCACCGCGGCGACAACCGCCTGCGGGACCTGGCGATCGACATGATCGACTGGATGTGGGAGCGGGGGTGGGACCGGGAGCATGGCGGCCTGTTCTATTTCCGGG
>DKBS01000009.1 GCA_002451275.1 Planctomycetaceae bacterium UBA6894
GATCAAGGCAGCTTGTTCTTGTTGCCTGGATCGGCGGGATTGGAGCCTTTGGCCGATGGCGCCTTTGAATCCGGGAAACCCGCCTTGGGGGCCAAGGTCCCTTCCGGCTTTCCTGATATCTGGCCGATGGCCATTTGGGCGGTCTGCTTGACCGGCTCAAGGGTTTTCTTGTTGTCAGCGAGTTCCCTCAGGTTGGGCAGGGCTTTGCTGGAAGCGGGACCAATCATGGCCAGTGCCCAAATAACCGTCATCTGCACCTCAGGTTCCTTGTCGTTTAGTGCCTTGCTTAATTCCGGCACTGAAAATTCAGCCAGTTTTCCCATGGTGCCAAGGGCCCTAGCCGCTAGGGTCCGCACGTCGGCTCGTGTGTCATCCAGGTGCTTGGTGATATTGGCAAGCAGTTTTCCGTCCGGCTTGTCCAGATTGATCAGGCCCACATTCGCCCAGATGGCGATACCCTTGTCCGGGTTGTTCATTAGCCCGGTGAAAGCATTTTTCACGCTGGCTGCCAGGGCGGTATCAGCCGGTCTGCCAATGGTCGCGAGGCCGAACACTGCTTCCTGGCGCACCTGGATGGCCGGATCCTTCAGTGCGGTGATAAGCCCCTTCAAGGCAATAGGATCGGGCCCCTTGGTGTCGTCGTATCCAAGGCTGGTGAGCAGGGAGACCGCCAACTTGCGGATTTCCCAGGTGTTTTGGTCCTCCACTTCCTTGGCCAGGGGCGGAATAGCCGACTTGGCGTCGATGGGCTGGAACCGCGCAAGGCTGATCATCGCCTGGTAGCGGATCACGGCCTGGGGCTCGTTGCTGATGCGCCGGACCAGCGCCTCCACGACCTTGGGAATGTCACGATCCGCCAGTTCCATCATGCCCAGCGCCATCACGGCGCGAATGCGGGGTGACCCGTCCTTGTCATTTGTTCGTTCGATGATTGTGGGGATGGAGGGACTCGCCAGCGGGCCAAACATCACCACTGCCCGGATCGCCCTTTCCCGCACGCTGGGATCGGCGTTTTTCAGGTCGGCCATCCACTCGTTGAGGCCGCGTCCGCCGACGCTGGAAATGTAGTTGTCCTTGGAGCTTTTGCTGGGCGTGAGGTCCTTGTCATCCCCCTTGTCGGTAGGGTTGATTCCGCCACCCGGTGGAGGCTGCAACCCTTTGGGCTGGGATTGGGCACCCGCCCAGGTGATGGTGATGGACAGCAACATTAAGAACAGCAAGGACATGCGTTGCATTTTTGGCACCTCCGGGCGGGTGGTTGGGCCGCCCAAGGAAAGATGTTTATCGGATTGCCCCATCCATTATTAAGCCTGCTATCCAGCCTAACATGACCGATTGCGCCGGAACAATCAGAACCGGGGAGTTGGAGTTGCCAAAAGACGCCACCATTTCAGGCCATATTCTCATTGCTTGAGGTGTGTGGCCGTGCGATTCTGGAGGGGTAGCCAAAGTGGGGCGGATTTGAGCTTCCTTATCCGCCCCTGTTTGACAGGTTGGGTGCTCCCACTTTGCGCCCGGCTTTTTTTGGCTTGTCCGGTCCTGACAGACCGTCGCTAGACCTGTAGCCCGCCTTTTCGGGGATAGACATGACGCCTGTTGCCAGTTTTTTCTCCTTGGGCCTTTCCCTAGTGGCATGGCATCAGCCGATGAAGCCAGAAAATGCCACGACCGATAAACAGGTGAGCTACCACAGGCAGATCCGCCCCCTGGTCCAGGTGCATTGCCAGGGATGCCATCAGCCTGCCAAGGCCCAAGGGGCCTTCATCATGACCGACCATGCCGCACTGATGAAGTCGGGTGATCGGGGCCTGGCGGGTGTAGTTCCAGGAAAGCCCGCGGAAAGCCACATGCTTGAGGTGATGCGCCCCAAAAACGGCAAGCGCGCAGACATGCCACGGGGGGCAGAGCCTCTACCCGAGAAGGATATCGCGCTGGTTGAAAAATGGATTCGGGAAGGGGCGAAGGACGATACCCCCGCCAGCGCCCGTGACACGGTCAACGCCGATAATCCGCCGGTCTACGGTTTGCCCCCGGTGATTACGACGTTGGATGTCTCCCCCGATGGAAAGCTTTTGGCCGTGAATGGCCACCACGAGGTTCTCCTTTTCGAGGTGGGCACCTGGAAGCTGCTGGGGCGTCTGGTCGGATTGTCCCAACAGGTGCAATCGCTGGCGTTTTCGCCGGATGGCAAATGGCTGGGGGTTTCGGGCGGCAATCCGGGCCGCTTCGGCGAGATCCAGGTGTGGGATGTGCAAAAACGCAAGTTGAAAGTTGCCAGCTCTTTCACGGGAGACACCCTCTTCGGTTTGAGTTGGTCTCCGGACAGCAGGCTCATCGCCTTTGGGGGGGCGGACAATATCGTGCGCGCTGTGGATGCGTCCAACGGCAAGCAGGTGCTGCAGCAGGGGGCGCACAACGACTGGGTGCTGGGCACCTGCTTCAGCCGAGATGGCAAATACCTGGTTTCAGCCAGCAGGGATCGGACCCTGAAGTTGACCGAGGTGGCCACCCAGCGTTTCATCGACAATGTCACCAGCATCACCCCCGGAGCCTTGAAGGGTGGCCTGCAGGTGGGGCTGGTGCGCCCGGGCAAGGAAAAGAAAATGGTGAAGGCCAGTTCCATCGCGGTGGCCAGCACCGAGGAGAAGGTGTACGAAGAGGTCCTCATCGGCGGCGCGGATGGCATGCCGCGCTTGTACAAGATTCACCGTGAAACCAAGCGCGTCATCGGGGATGACGCCAACAAGGTGCGCGAATACCCCGCGCTGGCCGGCCGCATTTACGCCATGGCTTTCGCCCCGGACGGCAAGATCTTCGCCGCGGGAAGCAGCCTCGACGGCGCGGGCTTTTTGCGCGTGGTGAACGCGGAGGATGGCAAGCAGGTTTCGCAGGCCGAAGGACAGGTTGGCGCGATCTACGCCCTGGCCTTTGCACCAGATGGCAAAACCCTCTTCGCGGGTGGCTTCGATGGACAGGTGCGTGTGATCGATCCGGCAACCGGTAAGGTGCTGAACCAGTTCACCGTGCTGCCCGGGGGGCCCGCTGCCGTGTCCGCCAAGGCGGGACCGGGATGAGACGGATCGGTAACAGGTTGGAAATGATGGATGTTTGCGGTCAGGCGCGCAATGCGCGGGAGAGTTCGATGGCTCGATTCATTCTCACAGGACTGTTGTGCGCGCTGACGGTGGGATGGGGGCGTGGCGCCGATCCGGTGCAGCCGACCAATGAAAAACTGCCCGATGGCGCCCAGGTCGCCAAGCTTTCGGTTTTTCCCGCCCGGGTTGAACTCTCGGGTCCGTTTGCCTACAGGCAGTTGATTGTGACCGCGGAACTTGCCGGTGGCGACCAGGTGGATGTCACCCGCCTGGCCAAGTTGGAGGCGCCCGCCTGGGCCCAAATGTCCCCAACGGGGCAGGTGCGCGCCAAGTCCGATGGGGCCGGCGAGATACGGGTGACCTTGGCCGACAAGACCGCGGTTGTCCCGATCCTGGCCAAGGATGCCAATGCCAAGCCGAAAACCCGTTTCATCCAGGAGGTGGGACCGGTCCTTTCCCGGACAGGGTGCAATCAGGGCACCTGTCACGGCGCCGCGGATGGCAAAAACGGCTTCAAACTTTCACTGCGCGGTTATGACCCGCTGTTCGACCATCGTTCCCTGACGGACGACCTCGAGGGCCGCCGGTTCAACCGCAGCGCCCCTGATTCCAGCCTGATGCTCCTGAAGATGTCCGGCGGTGTGGCCCATGTGGGTGGCGTCCTTGCCCAGCCGGGGGAACCCTATTACGAGATTCTGCGGAGCTGGATTGCCGACGGTGTGAAACTGGACCAAACCGGACCCAAGGTGGTCAAAATCGAGGTGCATCCAGCCCGGGCCGTGGCGCCGCTTCCGGGCATGCGGCAGCAGATGGCTGTTTTGGCAACTTTTTCAGATGGCACGGTTCGTGATGTGACCAGCGAGGCGTTCCTGGAGTCCAGCAATACCGAGGTTGCCACGGTGGACAGGGCCGCCGTGGCCACCACTCTCCGTCGTGGCGAGGCCACCCTTTTGGTGCGTTATGAGGGGAATTACGCGGCGGCTGGGGTGATCTGCATGGGTGACCGCAAGGGGTTCGCCTGGAAGGAGACCCCTGAATTCAATCCAATTGACACGCATGTGTATCGCAAACTGCGTGAATTGAAAATCCAGGCGGCCGACGTTTGCACCGATGCCGAGTTCATCCGCCGGGCCACCATCGACCTGACCGGTTTGCTGCCCACCCCTGACGAGGTTCGCAAGTTTCTAGCCGACACAAGGCCTACCCAAGTGAAGCGCGGCGAGTTGGTGGACAAGCTGGTCGGTTCGCCCGCCTATGTGGAGATGATCACCAACAAATGGGCGGACCTGCTGCAGGTGAATCGGAAATTTCTGGGGGAACAGGGAGCCCGGTCCTTCCGGGCCTACATCCGTCAGGCTATCGCCGACAACAAGCCCTACGACCGTTTTGCCCGGGATATCCTCGTCTCGCGGGGTTCCAACATCGACAACCCCGCAGCCAGCTATTACAAGGTGCTGCGTGACCCGGGAGCGGTGATGGAGAACACCACCCAGCTTTTCCTGGGCGTGCGTTTCAATTGCAACAAATGCCACGACCACCCGTTCGAGAAGTGGACACAGGACCAGTATTTCCAGTTGGCCGCCTATTTCGCCCAGGTCGGGCGCAAGGAAGACCCCAAGTTTGCCGGGCAAAAAGTGGGTGGCAGCGCGGTGGAGGGGGCCGTTCCCCTGGTGGAGGTGGTGGAGGATCTTTCCAGCGGCGAGATCAAGCATGAGCGCACCAGCCAGGTGACACCCCCCAAATTCCCGTATGCAGTCGCGGGTATGGATCAACCGATCGGCAACCGCCGCGAACAGTTGGGCAACTGGCTCACCTCGAAGGACAACCAGTATTTCGCGAAGAGTTTTGTCAATCGGCAGTGGGCCTACCTGCTGGGGCAGGGAATCATCGAGCCAATCGATGACATCCGTGCCGGGAATCCCCCCAGCAACCCCGGCCTGTTGGATTACCTCACCAATGAGTTCATCCAAAACGGCTTCAATGTTCGTCACCTGACTCGATTGATCTGCAAAAGCCGTACTTACCAGCACGCGGTTCGCACCAATGCGTTCAATGAGGACGACTCGCAAAACTTTTCCCACGCCTTGGCCCGCCGGCTACCGGCCGAGGTGCTTTACGATGCGATCCACCAGGCCACAGGGTCTTTGTCCCAACTGCCCGGCCTGCCGCCGGGGGCACGCGCCGCCGAGATGTTGGACAGCCTGCAGGATGTGGGTGGGGGCTTTTTCCAACTATTCGGCAAGCCTCCACGCGAGAGCGCCTGCGAGTGTGAGCGTGGTGGCAGCATGATGCTTGGGCCGGTGCTGAATCTGGTCAACGGCCCGGTGGTGGGCGACGCGATCCGAGACAATAGCAACCGTCTGGCCAAATTGCTGGCGCGCAAGGCTACCGACACCGAGTTGGTGGAGGAGCTCTACCTGGCGGTGCTGGGTCGTCTCCCCTCCGAAAGGGAAAGGGCGGCCGGGCAAGAAACCATCGCTCAGGGCAAGGTGGACTACCCGCCCTTGGTCCAGGAAAAACAGCGTCGAGCGGAGGCTGCCGCCAAGAAATTGGCCGAGGTGGATGCCCGCCTACCGGCATTCGAAGCTGGCTTCCAAGGTGCGCCCGTGTGGAAAGTGCTCCCGGGCGGAGCGGTGGGAACCGAATCTAAAACGGTGTTCAACCGGTCCGGGGATGGAGCCTGGCTGGCCATGGGCAAGGCAGCCGACAAGGACAAGCTGACGCTGAGCTGGCCGGCAACCAAGGACGCCTTCACCGCCTTGCAGTTGGAGCTGCTGATGGATGAATCGCTGCCAGCCAAGGGACCAGGTCGGGCCCCGAACGGCAACCTGGTGATCCAGGAGCTGGTTTTGGAATTCCAACCGGCGACTCCCGTCGACGCAAAGCCTGTGCGGTTCAAGCTGGTTCGCCCGCGAGCCACATTCAGCCAGGATGGCTTCCCGGTTGCCAATGCGGTGGACGGCAATCCGGGCACCGGTTGGGCTCTCATGCCCCAGTTGGGCAGAAACCACGAGGCCAGCTTTGAACTGGAGAAGCCGGAAGAAGCCCAGAAACTGGCCGCCAGCGGTGGGAGTTGGAAATTGACCATCGAGCAAAACTACGGCGGTGCCCATCTGGTGGGCAAATTCAGGGTGAACCTGACCGGGACGAAATTGCCTTTGAACTTTTCCAAACCGCCGGCCGAACTGGCTGAGATCCTTGCCCTGGAACCGGCGAAACGATCCCCGGAGCAGGTGGCCCGGTTGAGAAATTATCACCGGGGCCTAGATGCCGACCTGACCCGGTTGAACAGGGAAGCCGCGGAAATGGCGAACCTGCCCGGTGATGACCGCCTGCCCGGCGCCCAGGATCTTCTGTGGGCCCTGCTCAACACGAAGGCCTTCCAGTTCAACCACTAAGAAGGATGCAAATCCGGAATAGCAAGGGCCGGCCCGTGAACGGGCCGGCC
>DKBS01000135.1:0-155 GCA_002451275.1 Planctomycetaceae bacterium UBA6894
GCTGTAAAAAGAGGCCTCCCTTCGGCTCAATCAGATGGATCCGGCCGTTTAAAATTGATTATTGCTAACTGATAAGAATGTATTTCTCGTGGGTCAGGCACTGTTGGGTTGGTTGTTGGAGTTTTTTATCACACTTCTGGATTATCCGAAAAGCC
>DKBS01000135.1:440-3420 GCA_002451275.1 Planctomycetaceae bacterium UBA6894
CTTTTTGGTCTGTACAAGCTGTTGAATCCATCGCCTTGGGTACCCCTGATGGTCCAGTACCGAAGCGTACCCGTTTGGGAAAAAGGGGTATCCAGCCTAAAGTGGACAGTAGGGCCTTCTTTTGGCGGCCCGGTTTGAGAGAACCATTTTTTTCAGGTCAGGGGGGGTAAATCATGCACCGCAGGCAGATGATGGGCGCCCTTGGTGGTATGGGGGCTGTGGTTTCGGCCCAGGCCTCCGACACAAAACCGGGTCATGGGGGCGGTGCTGGTGCATCGGGTCCCCTTGCCGGTCCGCACGCGCATTTTTGCGGTATCCATATGGCCAAAAGTAACCCGAAGTTGCAGTTTCTGACGCAGCATTACTGCGCCGCCCACAAGTCCCACGGCAAGGACGACATGTTCCAGTGCGTGTTGTTTGATTCCATGGAACCGGGAGCCCGGCTGATTGGTGTGGAGTACCTGATTTCCGATGCCGCTTACCGGGCCCTTCCGGCCGGAGAAAAGAAATATTGGCATGCCCACACCTACGAGGTGCTTGGCGGTGGCCTGACAGCACCGGGGATGTCCGCCGATGAGGAAATGAATTTCATGAAAACCGTCATCAACATGTGGGGCAAAGCCTGGCATACCTGGCCGGACTTGGCGACCCCCGTGCCGATGGGCGAACCACTCCTGATCTGGTCGCTGATGGGAGATGGGCAGGCCGATCCGGTCCTGGTTGCTGAGAGGGACCGGAAGTTTGGGGTTTCTGACAAGAATATAAGGGCCAAGAGGGCCAAGACCTTTGGGTTGAAGGTGCCCAAAGTGTCCCAGCCCCGGAGCATGGATACCCTCGGCCGGCAGTGGACCGATGAGGGTGAGGACAAGCCCACTCCCATCAAATGATCAGAACTTGCTGAACTTGGATCCGTTTTTGTCCAAGGTTTGAAGCAAAGCGCCCTGTTTGGTGGAACCCATGGAATAGGTTCCACCAAACAGGCATTTTTTCAGCGGAACATTCGACCGCCGGTGCCTGAGTGGCCCAAATGGCAACTTGGTATCAGCCGCCCTCGCGCATGTCGGTGACGAACATGTGGCCGGGGGCGTGGGTGGCCATCCAGGGGAGTTTGGCGTGGGTGGCGGCGGCCTGCGGGGTGACGCCGCAGGCCCAGAAGACGGGGACCTCGCCGGGGCGGATGTCGACGGGGTCGCCCTCGTCGGGGCGGTGGATGTCGTGGATGCCGAGGGCGGCGGGATCGCCCCAGTGGACGGGGGCGCCGTGGCTTTGGGGGAAGCGATTGCAGATAAGGGCGGCCTGGATGGCCTGCGCGGCGGTCATGGGGCGCATGGAGACGACGAGCGGCCCGGCGAAGGGGCCCGCGGGCTGGCAGGCGACGGTGGTGCGGTACATGGGGACATTGCGGCCCTGCTCGATGTGGCGCACGGGCAGGCCGGCGGCCAGGAGCGCGGCCTCGAACGAGAAACTGCAGCCCAGCAGGAAGGCGACAGCATCCGCTGGCCAGTGGCTCAATAGCGAGGTGGGCTCCTCCGCCACCCGGCCGTCGCGCCAGATGCGGTAGCGGGGCAGGTCGGTGCGCAGGTCGGCGCCGGGTGCGGTGAGCCGGGGTTCTGGATCGCCGGGATCGGTCACCTCCAGCACCGGGCAGGGCCTGGGGTTGCGCTGGCAGAACAGCAGGAAGTGGAAGGCGTGCTCGCGGGGGACCACCACCAGGTTGGCCTGGCCGTAGCCGTGCGCCAGGCCCGGGGTGGGGCCTGTGTGGGTGCCGGCGCGGCAGGCCAGGCGCAGGGATCGGGCGGGGTTTTCCGGGGTGGAAGCCATGGAAAGCTCGCTGGCGAGAGTGTGACCAAGGCCCGGTCGGGCCGCTGATGTGAAAGTACCATGAGAACGCCACGGTCGCTCGACAGGGCCCCCGGGGTCAACTAGCATGAGGGTGGACGGACGCGTCCGTCCACCCCGCCAGAATGCTATTTCCACGGGTCAATAACGTGAACACGCTTTACCGCCCCGGTACCGGGCAAGGCCCGGGATCCAGGGGGCGCGATGGTAGCCGGAACAACCCCGATCGCCAGGAGGCGATTCTGGACGAGGCGATCCGCCTGTTCGCGGACCGGGGTTACGCCGAGGCTGACCTGCAGGTGCTGGCGGACCGGCTGGATATCGGCAAAGGAACGCTGTACCGGCATTTCGGCAGCAAGGAAAAACTCTTCCTGGCCTCGGCGGATCGGGTGATGCGCCGCATCCACGAGTACATCACCGCGGTGACCGCGCCGGTGGCTGACCCAATCGAACGGATCGAGACGGGCATCCACGCCTATTTCAAGTACTTTGCAGAGCATCCCGAGAGTGTGGAGATGCTGATCCAAGAGCGGGCACTGTTCCGCGACCGCAAGCACCCCACCTACTTTGTGCACCGCGAGGCGAACCTGGACCGGTGGCGGTCGCTCTACCGCGACCTGATCGGCTCGGGCCGGGTGCGGGACATTCCGGTGGAGCAGATTCTGGACACCATGGGCGACCTGCTTTACGGCGCGATGTTCGTGGGCTACCTGGTGGGGCGGCGCGAAGATCCGGCGGCCGTGGCCGGGCGCATCATCAACATCGTTTTTGGCGGCATCCTGACCGAGGCGGAAAAGGGTGCCCGCGCGGGCACGACCAAGGCGAAGCGCGCCTCCGGGAGGAAGAAGGCATGAGCAGGGTACGGAACGGATTGGCGGGCGGGCTTGCGCTGGCCGGGTATTTCGCCCTGGTGACCGGGTGCGCGCGGGAGGTGCCCGCGCCGCCGCCGCAGAAGGCGCCCGAGGTGCTGGTGAGCAAGGCGTTCAGCCGCGATGTGGTGGAATACGAGTATTTCACCGGGCGCACCGAGGCCTCGCAGCGGGTGGATGTGCGGTCGCGGGTGACCGGCTACCTGATGGAGAGCAAATTCCGCGACGGCGACCCGGTGGCCAAGGACGCGGTGCTGTTCGTCATCGACCAG
>DKBS01000187.1:0-5446 GCA_002451275.1 Planctomycetaceae bacterium UBA6894
CCCGGCCCTGTGCCGGGGCGGCTTTTTTATTGGGTTTTCCCACTGGCCACGCTAGCCCGGGCGAAGCGGTACAATGCATCTAAGTGTGGGAAGGGGAACGCGATTCCCTGACGAGCGTTGGAGCAGAGAATGACACCGTACAGTGCCCTGTGCGATGATTTTTCCATCTACAGCCATATCAACTTCAAGCTGGACCAAAACTGGTCCCGTGAGACGGTGCTTCATTTCTTCGAGAACCTGCGTAAGCCGTTTCCCATGCTGGTGGATCTGGAGCGCAAGGAATCCGGGGAGCACCACCTGGAAGAGGACCGGGAACAGGGATCTTTCCGCTGGGTCAGCCTCGACCAGAAGCGACTGAATGCGGGCTTTGTCAATCCACCCGACCTGGAAACGGCCGATGCCTTCCATTCCAAGCTGATGGAGGTCGCGCCGTTCTACATCGATATCAACCCCTTGGATGTTGAGGCGGTCGATGTCACCTTCAGCTTCGATTTCTCCTACCAGGGCAACCACGATGAGGTCGTTGCCGAAGCTTTGGGACTTTCCGGCCCGCTTGAGGGCCTGTTCAACATGCCCGGTTCCAAGGTGCTGGGCTACGAACCCGCGATCCTGCTCACTCTAGACGAGGCCTGCCGCAAGCAGTGCCGAATGAGTGTCGAGACCCGGACCACTCCGTTTATGGTGCGCACCGGGCAGTATGCCGACCTTCCCATCACCGTGTATTTTACCCTGCGCCAATATTGGAACCGCAATCTTTCCCGTGAATTCAGCCAGGCGTATCAGGCTCAGCGTGCCGAGGCCGTTGAGCTGATTGACAAACACATTGTCCAGGGGGTGATTCGGCCCCTCACGCAGACCATCGCGGCGAAGCAGTGAGGTTCAACCGCCTGCACCCCTTCTGAGAGCTCTGCCCCCATGTCAGTCCCACGCCTCAGCGCCTTTGCCCAGACCCTCGTCACCGAAACGGCGTTCGATGTGCTGGCCCTGGCCAAGGCGCTCAAGGCAAAAGGTAAAAGCGTCATAGAGTTGCAAATCGGGGATAGCCCCTTTCCTTCCACTGCCAGCGCCCTGCGCGAGGGGGTGAAGGCGATCCACGATGGCCAGACGCATTATTGTCCATCGCCCGGTTTGCCTTCTTTCCGCAACACCATCGCGCGATTTCTCACGGATGAACTAAAAACACAAATTGCGGCCGAGGAAGTCGTGGTGGCTTCGGGAGCCAAGGTCTTCGAACAGTTGTTCTGCGAGGCATTTCTGGATGCGGGTGACGAGGTGCTGGTTTTCACCCCGCATTTTCCAACCTACCCGCCCAATATCGCGCGCCGGGGCGGTAAGATGGTCCTGTCCACCCTCCGTCAGGAAAAAGACTTTCGTCCGGACATCGATTCCGTGCGGGCGTTTGTTCAAAGGCCCCGGGCCCGGGCGGTCTTTCTCAATTCCCCCCACAACCCCACCGGGGGCGTCGCCACCCGGGAAGACTTGGAAGAGTTGGGCCGGGTTCTGGCCGGCACCGACATTGCTCTCTTTTCCGATGAGCCCTACTGCCACATGGTGTGGCGGGGTGTGCATGTTTCCCCCCTGCAGGTTCCCTCGCTGAGGGAGCGCACGGTGGCTTGCTACACCTTCAGCAAGTCCTACTCCATGAGCGGCTGGCGACTCGGCTACGCGGTGGCCCACCCCCAGGTGGCGGACCGGCTGGCCCGAATGATCAACACCGCTTTCAGCTGTACTCCCCCGTTTGTCCAATGGGCCGGGCAAGCCGCTCTGGAAAACGATGCCGCCGAACGCGACAGCCAAATGGCCCAATTCCGCCGCAAGGTGGAAGTGTTGGTGCAGGCCCTCCGCAAGGTGGAAGGGGTTCAGGTGCTCGACCCCGCCGGAACCTTTTACGCGTTCCCCCGGGTGGTGGATATCTGCCGCCGGTTGGGAATCACCTCCCACGGGTTGGCACTGTTCCTCCTCGAGGCGGCGGACGACCGGCAGGGCGTTGCATGTCTGGGTGGGGAATGTTTTGGCGAGGCGGGCCAAGGGTTTCTGCGTTTCAGTTGCGCCGAGCCGGATGACATGCTGGTGCAGGCGGTTGAATTCATGGCGGAAGCCGTGCACCGGACCGACCGGGTGGCCCGTTTCCTCGCCGAACGGCCCAAATACCGACTTACCCCCTCACAACCGACTTGATCGGGATCGTACCGCAGGCTAGGCTACGGGTGCCGGAGAGGTGGCTGAGTGGCCGAAAGCACCGGTTTGCTAAATCGGCGTAGGGGTAACACCTTACCGCGGGTTCGAATCCCGCCCTCTCCGCTCAAAATTTGATCTGTCCTGCTGTGCGCAAGCTGTTGTTAGCAACAGCTTGCGTTTTTGTTTTGGTCAACGCCAAGTGGCCTGCTCTTCAGTCAAAATGGCTCAAATCCGTTTCCCGCCTGAAAAACTATTCCGGTTGTGCAGTTCTTGCCGATGATTCCGCCATGCGCCCTGTTCCGGGGCTAGCCGGGTTTTGGCTGGGAGCGGTTTGATGCACTGCCATGACATTCTGAAACCACCCGGAAAGCGTTGGGCCAGGGCCACTCTGGTAGCCGCAGGGGCATTTTTTGCAACTGCCGGGTGCACCCACTGGCGTGAATATGTCAACAACGGCTACAAGGTGGGCCCCCAGTATTCCCGACCCCCCGCTCCGGTCGCCCAGGATTGGATCGATGGGGAAGACCAGCGGGTCAGCCGCAATCTCAGTGAACATCGCGATTGGTGGAAGGTCTTCAATGATCCGCACCTGGAAGGCCTGATCTGCCAGGCGGCAGACCAGAATCTCACCCTGCGTGAGGCGGGGTATCGGGTCATGGCTTCCCGGGCCCAGCTCGGGATTGCCATCGGCCGCTTTTTCCCGCAGGACCAGGCGATCAATCTGGGCTTCACACAAAACGGCATGAGCACTGCCGTGGCCAACCGCCAATTCATTGCCCAGGCCTATTTCCCACTCTGGAATCAGGGAGCCAATCTGGCTTGGGAACTCGATTTTTGGGGTAAATACCGCCGGTCGATCGAATCCGCCAACGATGAGTTGGATGCCAGCATCGAGAAATTCGACGGCGCTCTCGTCACCTTGCTGGGGGATGTTGCGGATTCCTACATTTTGATGCGTTTTTTCCAGCGGCAGGCGGAATTGTCCCGCTCAGTGGCTGATTTCCAGAAAACCTCGCTCACGCTTGCCTCGGCACGCTTCCGGGCCGGGACAGCCAGCGAACTGGATGTGGATCAGGCCCAAAGCGATTTGAGCAAGACGCTTTCCGATATTCCTGCCTTTGAGAGGTTTGCCCGTTTGGAAGCGAACCGCCTGTGCATGCTGATGGGCATCAGCCCGGAGGACCTGGAAAAGAAACTGGGGCCTGGGCCAATACCGTCCGCCCCTTCCGATGTGGCGGTGGGCATGCCAGCCGAACTGTTGGCAAGGCGACCGGACGTGCGCCAGGCGGAACGCCAGGCTGCGGCTGCCTGCGCAAAAATCGGTGTGGCGGTCAGCGAACTCTATCCGCACATCTCCATTATTGGGAATTTGGGTTGGTCCGCGCTGGAATACAGCAACATGTGGAGCCAGCCGGCCTTCTATGGCAGTGTTGGGCCCACTTTCCGCTGGAATGTGCTGCACTACGGCCGGTTGATTAACAACATCCGATATCAGGATGCTGATTTCCAGGCTGCCGTGGCCACCTACCAGAACACGGTGGTGAAGGCGGGCATGGAGGTGGAAAACGGTTTGGTCATGTTCCTGAAAGGACAGGAGCGGGCCAAGCAGTTGAAGGATGCGGTGGAAGCGGCCAAAAAAGCCGCCAACATTGCCCAGGTGCAATACAAGGCGGGCACCACCGATTTCAACCGCGTCTCCCTGCTGCAGGAAAAGCTGCTGCAACGCCAACTTGATTACGCCATGGCCGAACAGGAAATAGCCCGTGGCTTGGTCCACACCTTCCGTGCCCTGGGTGGCGGTTGGCAGATCCGTTTGGATGGATGCAACCCCGGGGAAAATGGCATCGAGGCCGGGGGAGCCGGACCTTTGCCGGGTGAGATATTGCCTGTGCCCAAGCCCGATCTGCCGAGGCCTGATGCCGTTCGGCCACCCACCCCGGCCCCTGCCACCCAACCCGCCAAACCCGAATGAAACGGCTGGAGGCTATCATGCTGCCCATTTCCTTTCGTTTGGCCCTCCTGCTGGGTTGCCTCGCCGCGCCGTGGTTGTTGGCTGGTTCGCCGCAGCCTGGGGCGATGGGTTGTGTCGATGATTATTGCGCCAAAACCTGCCCGCCGATCGGGCCCTGTTTCAGGCCGGGCGGCTGTGACGGCTACGACAAGAAATGTTTGGTGGTTCAACCTCCTGTCAGCATGACCGGATGTGATCCCTACTGCAAAAAACCGGCCCCGGAGATCCGGCCCCGCTGTCTGCCGGCAAGTGGGCCGGTGGATGGCTGCTGCCCGCCCAACTGGTTTGGCCTGAAACGCCGTCCCTGATAGCGCTGTCAAGCTGTTCCCCGGCTGTTTTCCTGCACGTGGCAGGATTTGGCTGCGCCCAGCGGATGCAACCTCCGGCAGGGAGCAGTACAATGGTTTCATGCATATCTGTGCCGGGCCATGGCATTCGGGTGATCGCTTAACCATCCCTATTCGATGGCCTGTTGCCTTTTTGTTCTGCACCTTCTGGTGGGCCCTCAATACTAACGCGACGGCCCAGGAACGGTTTGTCCCCCTGGGCAGGGAATCACCCGGCCTCACCCAGGAGCAAATAGACGCGATCCTTCGCGCCCAGGGGCGCTCCACTCCAGCCGTTCCCCACTGGTCCAATTTCTTGCCCGGTGGAAAGATGTCCGGCCTGCCCGGGGGAGTGGGGTTTGGGTTGGGTTGGATGGGAGCCCTGGCAGGAAATATTCCCAAGGGACAGCCCCCTGGGCCCCCCGGTGTGCCCGGAAACCTGGCTGAACTTCTTAAGCTGATGCAAAAAGGACAGCCGGGCTCGGGCCTTGATCCGCTGGCTTTGAAAAAAATGATGGAGGCCTTCGGCTCGCTTGGTGGTGGAGTTCGCGGCCTGTCGCCCATGGAGATGGGGCAATGGGTGCAGTTGTTGGCAAGGCTTTCCGGCAACCAGGACGAACTGGCCAAATTGCACCCCGAATTGGACTGGGCCAAACTGAAGCCTCTGCTGGACAGGATAAACACCCAACGCGCAGCCGGAATAGAGGGCAAGGACCTGCTCGTCCTCAAAAGCCTTTTGGAAAGATTGACCAGCCAGGCGAATGGATCCTTCAGCCTGCAGGACCTCGGGGCCATGAAGGGCCTGCTCGACCGAATCAACACAGGTGAAAACGGGTTTCCCTCAGCCGGGGGAATTCCGGGTTTTTCCAACGGCCTGCCCAAGACGGGGGGAGCCACCCTGGAAAGCCTGGGGATCACCCCGGAGAACATT
>DKBS01000187.1:5725-13321 GCA_002451275.1 Planctomycetaceae bacterium UBA6894
CACCGACTTCCTCAAGCGGATGGGGCTCAATACCAGCCAAATCGAGCAATTGTCCAATATCCTTTCGAAAATCCCGGCCCCGGGTATGCAGGGCGACCTGGGCCATTGGCTTTCCCGCTTTGACTGGGATAAGCTCCGGCCCGGAAAATGGCAGTTGGTATTCCCCAAATGGAGCCGTGACTGGTTCGAACGTATCCGGCCCAACTTTGGGTTTCTCAAGGGGCTCCGGTTGCCCTCCTTCAATTTTCGTCCCCCCTCGATCGCCCTGCCCAATCCCGGGTCGGTGTCTTTGCCCTCGTTCTCTTTGCCGGATCGCAACACTCTTCTGGTCATGGGCGGGGTGCTGGCCGTGTTGCTGGGGTTGCTTTGGGGGTACTTTTATCTGGTGCGGATCGGGCTTGCCCCCGGTCTGAAGCAGGTCTTCGGAATCCATTCGCATGCGGACAATCCCGATCCGGTTGAGCGGTTTCGTCTGGTCTACGAGGGG
Organism: Planctomycetaceae bacterium UBA6894; assembly: GCA_002451275.1. Classification (GTDB taxonomy): domain Bacteria; phylum Planctomycetota; class Planctomycetia; order Gemmatales; family Gemmataceae; genus UBA6894. The sequence continues at coordinate 6,213 of DKBS01000187.1, forward strand.
TTCGCCCTCGAGTTGCTCGGCCTGAAGGCGGTTTCTTTCCACCACCAGAGATTGGCCCAGGGCCTTTCCCGAACCCTGCCCGGGCATGATGGCCAGTTGGCGTACCTGGGCGAACTCTACGAGCGCGCCCGGTACCTGCCCGGGGATTTGAGGCCCACAGCCGAGCAGGCCGAGGAAGGCCTGATGGCCTTGGCCGGCTTGGTCCGCCAAGTGGAGAGCCGCCCTGGCTCCCGGTGGCGCCCATGATCTGCTTGCCCGGTGCCCCTGTTTTTTTTCCAAAGGTTCGGGTGCTGCCATGGGTGATGGCAGCCTGTCTGGTCGTGTGTCAGATGGGCCTAACCCGGCCTTATGACATCAAGGTAGCCACCACCTCGTCCGATGGTTCGAAAGCTAACGACAATGGTCAGGAGGCCGCCGGCGGGCAGCCTGAATCGCCGCTCATCCATGCCGATGGGTACGAATGGCTGAACTATCTGCTCACCTCGCCGGCCTGGTCGGGGGGTGGCAATCGCCTCATCCCGAAATGGGAGAACTGGCAAGCGGATAATCCCGATGCACAACAGGTTGCCGGGGTGCGAACTGTCCTGATTCTTGGGGACACCACCGGACTGGAATCGCCAGGCCTCGAGTTGTTTGTGCGCCAGGGTGGCACCTTGGTTGTCGCGTCCGATTCGAAGCTTGGGCAGGGACGCGACGGCGTGGGCAATGCCTTGAGCCATCTCATGGGCTGTGAAATCACAGGCGAAAACCTCCGCGCGTTCGGAGGGGATGCCGGGTTCCAGAAAAACCCCCGCCTGGTGCCGATCGAGGGCGATGCGGGATTCCCCTGGTTCAAGACCCGGCCTGGATTGGCGGGGCCGCTGGTCAGCAACGCACCCTCCCGGATCAGGAACGAACCGTTTTCCGGCCGAATCGTTGCCCGCTACCAAGGAGTTGTGGAGCTGCTGCCTTCGGGCCCGCGGGAAGATCAGGCCTCTTTCGCCGCGGTCTGCCAATTGAAGGAACGCGACGGACTCGGCCGGGTGGTTTTGCTGGCCGATCCGGAAATCCTGTGCAACCAAATGCTCACGCTGCCCGGGAATCTCGCTTTCGCGTGCAACCTGGCGGAATGGATTGCGACCGATGGCCTGGAAAAGGGAAAGCCGCGCCGGGATCAACTGGTCATGGTGGTGAACGGGCAGGTGGTGGAAAAAACCTTTTTGCCCCCGGTCAGTCTGCCGGATCTGCCCATGCCCAATATTCCAGCCGAGGACCTGTTCAGCCTACTTTACCGAGCGGCTGAGGGGGTGGTGCAGGCGGGTGAGAGTGTGTTCGCGCGGGTGGAGGATGAAAACATTCCCGATCGCGCCGGTGCCGCCATCCTTCGATTTCTGGTGCCCGGGCCGTTGCTGGTGATGGCGTCCATTGCCGTGGGGTTTTGGTTGTTCCTGGTGCTCACGCGACGGACACTTAACCAGGATATGGCAGATCTTAAAAAGCAATAGTGAATTGGACACGCGAAAGGGCGGGAGGCTTGCCGGGTATGAGCGCGGGGGATCGGCTGGAGGAAAAATCGGAGGGCGGTCTCTCCGGTGGCGCTGGTTTGGCGGTGGACCAGTCCACGTTGGACAGGGTGCGTCGCCTGCGCGATGCGGTTCGCGATCAGGTGGGACAGGTCGTCGTGGGCAACGAGGCCGCGGTAGACACCATGCTACTTGCCTTGGTCGCCGGCGGGCATGTCTTGCTGGAGGGCGTTCCCGGGGTTGCCAAAACCACCCTTTCCAAGGCTTTTGCGCAGGTGCTGGGGCTTGATTTCCAGCGCATCCAGTTCACTCCGGACCTGATGCCTTCCGACATCACCGGCACCAGCGTACTGGATCGGAAATCCGGCGAGTTTGTGCTGCGCAAGGGTCCGGTATTTTGCCAGGTCCTTTTGGCTGACGAGATCAACCGCGCCCCCGCCAAAACTCAGGCGGCGTTGCTGGAGGCAATGCAGGAGGGGCAAGTCACGCTGGAGGGCCAAAGCATGCCGCTCCCCAGGCCCTTCATGGTCATGGCAACGCAAAACCCGGTGGAGCAGGAGGGGGTTTACCGCCTGCCCGAGGCCCAACTCGATCGCTTTCTGGTGCGTGTGCTGATGGGGTATCCCGGCCGCGACCATGAGGTTCGCATGCTGGATTTGAAAATGGACGCTCCCGCCAAAGTGGAGCGCCTGCTGGATGCCGAACAGATTCAGGAGCTGAGGGCCCTCTGTCCCGCCGTGCATGGCGAGCCCCATCTGCACGAGTACATCATCGATTTATCCCTGGCCAGCCGCGAACATCCGGACCTGCTGCTTGGGGCCAGTCCCCGTGGTGCGCTCTGTTTGCTCAGGTGCGCCCGGGCCCACGCCCTTCTCGATGGGCGCGCCTATTTCACCCATCAGGATGTGCAGGCGGTTGCCCAATACACGCTGGCCCATCGACTCATCCTCCGGCCCGAGGCTGAAATCGAGGGGCGGCGCACCGCCGATGTGGTGGAGGAATTGTTGCAATCGGTCCCGGTTCTGGACGCGGATCCAGCGGCCGGCGCCGGCAGGGAAGGGCGCTGATCCATGCTCACCCGTCGCGGTTGGGCCATGGCGGTCGCCGGGTTGATCCTGGCCGGATTGGGCCTGGTCAACTGGCTCGACGGTTTTGCCTACCTCGGCTTCTCCCTGCTCGCATGGCTGTCGCTCAATTGGCTCCGTCTCCGCTGGGCCACCGCCACATTGGCCGGGGATGTTGAACTGATCCGCGAGGTGCGGGATCGCGGTGGTGCCTGTCGCACCCTGCGAGACGGTCAGGATTTGGAAGTTTCCTGCACCGTGGTCTGGCATGGTGGCAGCCCGTTGCCCCTGGTTCGCCTGGAGGACAGGCCACCGGTCGACATGGTTTGGAGCGATTGCCCGGTCCCCCGGCGGGGTTGGTTTTCCGCACCAAATCCACCAGCCCAATGGCCGGCAGCCGATGGGGTCATCGCCGCCGGCGGCAGGCTGGAGGTGGTGTGGCGAGGCAAGTTTCTCTGCCCGGGCGTGGCGCGTTTTGAAGGGGCCCGCCTCACAGTCTTGGACCCGCAGGGGCTGGTTGGCCACTCCCTTTTTGTGAGGGCGCCTGTGGAGTTGCTGGTGCTTCCCGGCTCCGGGCGCATCGAGGATCCCTCCGGCGGGACCAAGCGCGCCAACGCATTGCTGCCACCCGGGCAGCATCGGCTGCGCAGGGCGGGAGGCTCCTCCGAAATACTCGATGTCCGTGACTACATCCCGGGAGATTCCCCCCGGCATATCGCCTGGAAGCTTTCCGCCCGTCGCGATCGAATCATTGTCCGCGATTTCGAAAGCGAGGTTCCTGTCCGCTGCCAGTTGGTGGTGGATGGCACGCGGCCATTGCGCAAATGGCATCCGGGCGGGGCAAGGCTGGGTACCTTGGCCACTGCGGCTGCGGGAATCCTGGAGCACTCCCTCGAACAGCGCGACCCGGTTGGACTGGTTGTCGCCGAGGAAAGCCGGGTGATCATACGCCAACCCGGCGGAGGGGGGCGGCACCGGTTGCGCGTGCTGCAGACCCTGGCGGAGAGTTGCGCCACGCCGGGAATCACACCGCCCCGCGAGGAGGATCCCCAACCCCTTTTTGCCCCGGCTTTGCGGTTGGCCCGCGAGGTGTATCCCGATATCGCCATAGCCGGTTGGGCTTCCATGCCCTGGCGCTGGATCCTTTGGGGGCCACCCCGACCGGGCTTCAGCCGTTATGGTGGCATCAGTGGCTGGATTTACCGGCGGCGCGGGTACGCTTGGCTGGTGCCTCCGGTCCTCATGGCCACCAGCTATGTCGTCGCCAGTGGCTGGATGTGTCTGGCAGTGCCCCTGTCGGGTCCCGCACTGTGGGTGGTGGTCCGGCTGGCTTCATTTTTTCCCCAGTGGCAACTGCGCGACCGAAAGGTCCTGGCGACCGTTCTCACCGCGCGGGAGGGGGCCAACCCCGCGTTGCTCGACGCCCTCCTCGAGGACGATACACTGATGGCCAGCCGCCTCAGGGCTTTTCTTGCCGACCACCGTGAGGACCGGAAACTGCTGGCCCCGCCTCCGCCCTTGCTCAAGGTGCAATCCGCTGCCCGCGCCGAACGCCTGGCGCTGGGCGTGCTTTCAGCGGTGGCTCGGGCCCGCGACCCGGAGCTGCATGTCGTTTTCACCGACACCGAGGACCTGGAAGCCCGTGTCGATGCGCTGGAACGAGCCGTCCGTGTAAGTCGGTCCCGTCGGCATGAGGTGATGGTGGTGCTGGCTCCCCGGCCCTCCCGCGTGGAGGCGGTGGACGAGGCAGGGACACCGCAGGCGTGGCACAAGCGCAGCATTCCCAAGGCTGTCGGCCTCTGGATCAACCGAAAATTCGGCCTGCGTAAAAAACGACTGGGGGCGGGCGAATCGGTACCCCCGGCATCTCATGAGGCCGGTCAAAATTCTGAAAAACCTGAGAATAAAGCGCTTGACGAGCTCAAAAGGCGTTTGGGCCGTTTGGGGGTCCCGGTGGTCGCCGGCGAACAGGGGGGCCTGGAGGCGCAAAAACTGGTGGCTCGTCTGAGGCGCTCCGGGGCCAGGATGGCTGCCCGATGAGCACGAATCGTCTTCCCGGAAAAATGGTTGATTCTCCGCTGCCTGTTCCTGCTTTGGTTTTCAACCCGATGGAGTGGGTTCCGTTGTTGGTCGGATTGGGTGTCCTGTTTGGGGGTCTGGCGCAAGTCTGCCAGACCGGTTGGATGCTGCTTCCCATTGTCCTCCTGGCGGTCGGCTCAGGCTTGGCTTGGCGTGGCACCCCGTCGCTTTTCTTGTTTGCCATTCCCCTGGCATTGCTGTTGGATCGTTCGGGGATAGGGCCGGACGAATGGCTCGCCAGCCTGCTTTCGGGCAGGAATCCGTTTTTCTACATGAGGCGGGGAGGAAATGGGCCCGATCTCGACACGACCGACCTGGTTTCGCTCACCGAGTGGGTGGTCATCGCCGGTGGAGTCATCGTTTCCCATTCCCTCGCCTGCCGCCACATCGCCGGGCGAAATCCCCCGTTCCAGACGGGGAGCCTGGCGCGGGTTCCAGGCTTTCGGCCGGCCTTGGTTGGCATGGCGTTGCCCCTGACGGTGATCCTCCTGGTGTTGGGGGTGATGATCGCATGGGTTTTCAGCGCCATGTTCCTTGAAAATAATGCCTTTCAGCCCCGCATGGTGCAAATGATCCGCTGGGTGCTGGTGGTTGGTGGAGCCCTGGTGGTGGGACTATTGGCACGCATCGTTCTGGGGATCATGGAGGCGCGTAAGCTCCATCCAGACACCGCCGCCGGCTTCCTCGCCCATTCTTCCTGGGCCGAGATGGGCAGGGAAATCAACACAGTGGATCGGTGGTTGGTGTGGTGGCGGTTGGGAAGACGCCAGCGGTCGGAGACCCGTTGGCGTCGCCTGCTCATGGGCGTCAGGCCGCGGCCGGTTGTTCGCTCCGCCAAAGGGGCTCAACCTGCAAGGGACAATCTAAATGGAGGGGCAAAACAATGAGTCACTGGCGCTATTTCTGGCGAGAGGCCCTTGCGGTGGTTCTCATGCTCATGGGGATTTTCGGTTTGGTCCAGGCGCTGGGCCTCGTAGCCCAGCGGCAGGTGATCGGTGCCAGCGTGATCGGTGTGCTGGCCTTGTTCGTTTTCCGTGGCGGCCTCAGCCTTCTCAAGGTGGCCGTTGCCGCCCGGATAGTTCAGCAGACACAGGACAGGCTTTATCCGGCCCCGGCCCAGCCCCTGATGGCTGGCAAGAGGGGTCCGGGTCAGTCCGGCCGCCCCGGGGTCGGGCGTCCATCCGCTTGATTGTCGGCCCGGCCGGGCAGATGATCGGATTGGTTCTCTGAATTCCTCTTCCTGTTTGAAAAAGTGGAGCCTCTCCCATGAATGCCGAGCTCAAAATCCCGGCCCGCCCGGCCGTGGTCAAGGACCAGTTGATGCTCATCGATGGCAAATGGCGCCAAAGCGTCAGCGGTAAGTCATTCGACACGGTTGACCCCGCCACCGGCCAAACCATTTGCCGGGTTGCCGAGGGAGATGCGGCGGACATCGATTTGGCGGTAGCGGCGGCGCGCAGGGCGTTTGATTCCGGCCCTTGGGGGCGCATGTCCGCCGCTGAACGCGGCCGCCTGATCTACAAGCTGGCCGACCTGATTGAGAAGAACCGGGAGGAGTTGGCAACCCTCGAATCTCTCGACAATGGCAAACCCTACCGCGATTCCATTGCCATCGATCTGCCGCTCACCATCAAGTGTTACCGCTATTACGCCGGCTGGGCGGACAAGATCGTCGGCAAGACCATCCCGGTTGAGGGGAACTTTTCCTGCTTCACCCGCCACGAACCGGTGGGAGTGGTGGGGCAGATCATCCCGTGGAATTTCCCGTTGATGATGCAGGCCTGGAAATGGGGCCCGGCCCTCGCCAGTGGTTGCACCATCGTGCTAAAGCCCGCCGAACAGACGCCACTCACCGCGCTACGCGTCGCCCAGCTTGCCCTGGAGGCTGGGTTCCCCGATGGCGTCATCAATGTGGTGCCCGGTTTTGGTCCCACCGCGGGGGCGGCCCTCACCCGCCACATGGATGTGGACAAGGTGGCTTTCACGGGGGAGACCACCACGGGCCAGGTCATCATGGAGGCGGCCGCTCGCAGCAACCTGAAGCGTGTCAGCCTGGAACTGGGTGGCAAAAGCCCCAATGTGGTCTTTGCCGATGCCGACCTCGATGCCGCCGTAGAGGGCGCGCACTTCGGACTGTTCTTCAACCAGGGGCAGGCCTGCTGTGCCGGAAGCCGGCTGTTCGTGGAGGAATCCATTCACGACGAGTTCGTTTCGCGCCTGGTCCAGCGGGCCCGTTCGCAAAAGCTGGGCGACCCGTTCGACTCCGCCACCACCCAAGGGCCCCAGATCACCCGCGAGCAACAGGAGCGGATTCTGGGCTACATCGAGGCGGGCAAGAGGGAGGGGGCGAAAATCCACTGCGGTGGTGGCAAGCCCAACCTGCCTGGTTATTATGTCGAACCCACGGTTTTCACCGGTGTGAACGATGACATGAAGATCGCCCGCGAGGAGATCTTCGGCCCGG
>DKBS01000187.1:13543-20494 GCA_002451275.1 Planctomycetaceae bacterium UBA6894
ATGAAGATCGCCCGCGAGGAGATCTTCGGCCCGGTCATGAATGTCCTCCCCTTCAAATCCGTCGAGGAGGTGATCGAGCGCGGCAACCGCACGCACTTCGGCCTGGCGGCCGCGGTCTGGACGCGCGATATCCGGAAGGCGCACCGCATGGCCCGCAGCCTGCGGGCCGGCACCGTGTGGGTCAACTGTTACGACGTGTTCGATGCGGCTGCCCCGTTCGGCGGTTACAAGATGAGCGGTATCGGCCGGGAGTTGGGGGAGTACGCCTTGCAGCTGTATACCGAGGTCAAAACCGTTTACATCTCCGAGGAATAAGAAAAAGGGATGAAGTGCCCCATTGGGGCGACATGGGATGACCCGCAGGCGGTAAGCTGAAGGCCTACCGCCTGATTTGTTTCTGCAACCAGAATTCACAGTATGCATCGCGAAATCTCCCACGCGGACGCCACCTTTTCACATCAGCCCAGGTTGGAGCTGTATGCGCTCCTGCTGCTGATTGGCGGGTTGGTTGCGGCGGATCTGTGGCCCGGTTTGGTCGAGTGGCTGGGGCCATGGGGGGCCGGTTTGCCCACTTGGCCGCGTGAAATCTTCGGCCAGCGTCTTGCCTTGATCGCTGCGGTCATCGGCGGCGCGCGCACACTCTACGGGGCTCTTGAATCCTTGCTGGCCGGCAAGATCGGGGCCGACCTGGCCGTCGCCATCGCGGTCCTGGCCTCGATCCTGCTTCGGGAACCCCTCGTTGCCGCTGAAGTGCTCATCATTGGCCTTGTCGGCGAGTTGCTTGAGGACTGGACATTCCGCCGCACCCAGTCCGCGCTGGAAGGGCTCGTCCGGTTGGCGCCCAGACGGTGTTGGCGAATCAAGGCCGATGGCACCGAGGAACGCGTCTTGGTCACTGACCTAAAGGTCGGCGACCGCGTGGCCGTAAAACCCGGCGCCAAGATTCCCGCCGATGGTGTCATCCTCACCGGTCGCACCACGCTCGATACCAAGGCGCTCACCGGAGAAAGCGCGCCGGTGGAGGTGGGGCCCGGCAGCCAGGTCCTTGCCGGTTCCGTCAACCACTTAGGGGCGATCACGCTTGAGGCCAGGCGTGTGGCCGAACACACCGTCGCCGGTCAGGTGGGCAAGCTCACCACCGGCGCCTTGGCTGAGAAGTCGGCCATCGAGCGCAAGGCCGACACCATGGCCCGGTGGTTTCTGCCGGTCACCCTTGGCTTGGCATTGATCACCTTTCTGGTTGCTTGGTGGCTCGAGTCGCGGGGCGCGGCCAGCCGTGCGGAACTGCCTCCATCTGTTTGGCAATTGGTGCGCCGGGCGGCCCCGCCAGCGCTGGCGGTTTTGGTGGTGGCGTGTCCCTGCGCGCTTATCTTGGCGACGCCGGCCGCGATCATCGCGGCCCTGGGCCGGCTGGCGGGCACGGGAATTCTGCTGCGTCGCGGCGAGGCTCTCGAACGGCTCGCCGGCGTCCGGGCTTTTTGCCTCGACAAGACAGGCACCCTCACCGAGGGCAGGTTTGAGTTGGCCCGCCTTGTTCCACTGGCCGGGTATGAGGAAAACAGGTTGCTGGCACTGGCCGCCGGCGTCGAACTGGGCAGCGAACATCCTCTGGCCCGGGCGGTGACCGCCGCAGCGGCGCTGCGTGGAGTGTTGCCCACCGGCATGGAAAGCGTGGAAGCCAGTCCCGGGGGCGGTGTCACAGGCGTCCTGGCCAACCAGCGCATCCGGTTGGGCAGTGCCCGCTTCCTGGCCGAGTCCGGTGTTTCCCTCGAAGGTTCCGAGTCCCTGGTCCGCGAAGCGGAAGCCGCCGGGGAAACCCCCGTGCTCGTAGCCGTGGACAACCAGGTGGTGGGCGTGATGGGTTTGCTGGACAAGCCCCGTGCCTCCGCTGCCGCTGCCATCCGGGATTTGCGATCCCTGGGGATCGATCGCTTTCTCATGCTCACCGGCGACCGGCCTGAGGTGGCCCGCCGGGTTGCCGAAGAAGTGGGGCTTTCCGCCGACGAGGTGCGCGCCGGCCTCCTGCCGGCCGAGAAGGCTGCCGCAGTCGTTGAATTGGAGCAGGGCGCGGGTCTCGCGGTGGCGATGCTGGGTGATGGCATCAACGATGCGCCGGCCTTGGCACGGGCCAGTGCCGGCCTGGCGGTCAGCCACCGTGGCATGGGTGTGGATCTCGCCGCTGAGGCTGGGGATGCGGTGCTGCTGGGCGCTCCCCTGGAGCATCTGGGATTGCTCGTGCGTCTGTCACGGAAGACCCGGGAAGTCATCGGTCAGAACATCCTGTGGTTTGCCTTGGGTGCCAACATCGTCGGCATGGCTGTAACCGCATGGCTTTGGCCCTGGATTGCACCGGCCTCGTGGCGCAACCAGTCCCCGCTGGCCGCCGCTATCTATCATCAATTGGCATCCGTTTTAGTCCTAGTTAACTCGATGCGCCTCCTCTGGTTTGAGCGGCCCGCGCCGGCTGCCCTCACCCGGCTCGGGAATTTTTCGGAATCGGTTGGCCGGTGGGGCGAGCGCCTCGCTCCCGGAGAGTTGCTGCACCATGCCGCGCACCATGCGGGCAAAATCGCCACCGGTGCGGCTTTTGCCGGGTTGGCCCTGTGGCTGTGGACGGGTATGCATGTCATCCCCGCGCAGGAGCAGGGGAAGGTGCTCCGTTTCGGTCGCCTCTTGGAGGGCACGCTTGCTCCGGGGTTCCACTGGCGTCTCCCCTGGCCGGCGGAACGCGTCGCCCGGGTTGTTCCCGGTCGTTCGCGGAGTGTCACCGTGGGTTTTCGGCCCGAGCCCAAGCCGGCTGGGGCGCAAGCCACGGCCCAAACCGCGCGGACCTGGACCTCCGCCCATGCCAGCGAGGGCATCTTGCGCCAGCAGGAAGAGTCGCTGGTGATCACGGGGGACGGGTATTTGGTCGAGATGCTCGCCACCATCCGCTACCGCATTCGGAACGAGAACCCGTTTCAGTCCCTGTTTGAATTGGGCGACCCCGATCGTTTGGTCCGCGTGGCCGCCGAGACGGTGTTGCGTGAATTGGCGGCCGAGGGAGCGTTTTCCGATCTGCTCACCAGCCGGCGCGGCGAGTTGGAAACACGGGCCCGGCAGGTTCTCGCGGCCCGGATGGGGCCGGAGGTCGGCGATGTGCCGGGGCTGGAGGTGGAGGGGGTCTCCCTCCATGACCTCCACCCCCCACCCGAGGTGGTCGGTAGTTACCACGAGGTCACCCGGGCCATGGAATCGCGCCAGCAACGGCAGAATCAGGCGCAAGCCGCGACGCTGCGCAAGCGTGGCGAGCAGGTCGCCCGGGATGAGGACCTGCTTGCCAAGGCGTTTGTCGAGTCGTTCACCCGCCTGGAAAACGCCAAGGCGACCGGAGCCGCTTTCCTGACCCGCCTGGCGGTGCGGGGAACCTCCCCGGGGTTGGTGGATTTCCGGCTGTTCTGGGACACCGTAGGGACTGCGCTCGCCGGCCGTGAAAAATTGCTGATCGATTCACCCGGTGTGCCCACCCGGTCAGCCCTGTGGCTCATCCCGCCCGAGGTGGTCAGACCGGTTTTTCAGTCGCAGCGGACCAGGGGCGACCAACCCTCTTCCCGCGAGGAGGATTCTCCGGCACGGCAACCCTGAGAATCCACTCGGCAAGGTGATTCATTGGGATAGACAAGGAATAAAGACTCATGGCGCGTTACGCTTGGTCGGTGTTGCTGCTGTTGCTTGGGAGCCTCTGGTTCCTCTGGGCCTGCGTGTTCACGGTGGATCGTTCCGAGTTTGTTTATCTGACCACCCTGGGGGCCCACGCGGCTACCTACGACGGGGCCAGTCCCCGGGAGGCTGGGCTTCACTTCCGGTGGCCCTGGCCCGTCCAGGATGTCCGCAGGGTGGATCGCCGGTTACAGGTCCTGGAATTGCCGGGGATCGAGCAACTCACCCGTGATGCGCAGCGGGATGCGATTGACCGGACCCTCACCATTGACGCCTACATGCTGTGGCGAGTCGCTGATGGGCAGGGTGTGGATCGGTTGCTGCGGGCTGCGGGCGGGTTGGATGAGGCCCGCCAATTGCTCGCCCAGCGCTTGGGGGGGGAATTGGGTGCGGCCTGCGGCAAGCTGCAGATAGATGATCTGATCAACGCCAAGGAGCCGGAGCGGGTTCGGCGTGAGCGGGACAAACTCCGCGCCAACCTGATGGAGGCTCTGGGCAAGCCCGCGCTTGAACAATACGGGGTCGAGGTGGTGGATATTCGCCTCCGCCGTGTCAGTTATCCCGGCCAGGTGCGGCAGGCGATATTTGATCGCATCATCTCCGAGCGGGAGCGCAAAGCTGCCGAATACCAAAGCCAAGGGGAGCAGGAAGCCGCGAAAATCCGCGCCGATGCCGACCGCGAGATCGGTCAGATGCGCGGCAAGGCCGAGGCGGAGGCGGTTCGCATGAAGGGGCAATCCGAGGCGGAGGCGGACCGCGTCCGCAATGAGGCCCAGCAAAAGGATCCAGCCTTTTACACCTTCCTGCGCAAGTTGGAGGAGTACCAGCGCGTGCTGGGTGACGGCAAATCCACGCTGCTCCTTTCCACCCATCGGGAGCTGTTCGACTCTTTGCTCAATCCGCCGGCTCCGGGTGCCAAACCTCCCGCTGCGTCTCCACCTGCGGGAGGTGGCAAATGACCCTGGGCCGTTTTCCGTGGTTTCTGGCTGCGGTGCTCCTGGCCGGATGGGCCGTCTCCGGCATCACCCTGGTTGCTCCCTTTGAGAGGGGGGTGGTCCGACGCTTTGGGCGCATCCTGGATCCGTTGCCTCCAGGGCCCCATTGGCTTCTGCCATGGGGGATCGACCGGGTGGACAAGGTCGCGGTGGACCGTGTGCGCACCACGGTCATCGGTTTGTCGAATGCGGAAGATGCCGCAACGCCCCGCGGTCAACTGGTCACCGGGGATCACAACCTGGTGCAGGTAGAGGTTGCCGTGCAGTGGCGGGTGGATCCTGCCAAGGTTGCCGAATTCGCCCCGGTGGCTGATCGGGCGGAAACCATTTTGTCCCAGGTAGTCGAGGGCACACTCGGTGAATGGGCCGGTGAACGGCCGATCGACCGGTTGCTGCTAGAGGGAAAGGTCCGCCTGGCCACCGATTTGCTGCCCCGAGTGCAGGAACGGCTCGACCGTTTGGCCATGGGCATCCTTGTGGCGGACGCCCGGGCCAGTTCCCTCGCGCCCCCTGATGAGGTGAAGGGGGCTTTTGACCTGGTGGCTCGGTCCGAAGCAGGGCGGCAAACCCTGGTCACCCGCGCCCGTCAGGAGGCCGAGACACGCAACCGCGCGGCCCAGGCCGAAGCCTACCGCGTGACCCAGGAGGCCCAGACAAGGGCCGAGAACCTGAAACGCCTGGCCCAGGAGGATGCGGCCCGGTTCCTTTCCCGCTTGGCAGCCTACCGGGGAGCCGCCAATCCCCAGGCGTTCCTGGTCCAGGTCTGGGAGGAGGAACGGGGCAGGATTTTCGCCAAACTGCGTGAGAACAACGGTTTGGGGCTGCTGGATCACCATCTCAACGAGAAGGGCCTCGATCTCCAGTTGGCCCCGCTTGGCCCCAAAAGGTAAAAACAGCCCTGCGGCGTGCCCGCTGCGGGCCCTTCATTTTCTCCCGGTGTGAGTGGTTGCATGTATCAGATCCTGTTCCGCATACCGCTGCCCGGATTTGAAAACGGCATGGCGGTCAACGGCTTTGGTCTGATGCTGCTCTGCGCCTTTCTTGCCGGCAACTGGCTGATCGTTCGTCTGGCCAAAAGAGAAGGGGTCGATCCGGGCATGCTCCAGGATCTGGCCCTGTGGACCTTCCTGGGCGGTATCGCAGGTGGCCGTGCCCTCTACATGTGGGAAAACACAGCCAATTGGGGTGACTTTTTCGGCAAGTTCCTCCTGCTCAATCAGGGTGGCCTCATTCTCTACGGCGGTTACGCCGGTGGCATTGTCGGCATGTTGCTGGGCTGGTGGCTGCGCCATCGGGACAAGCCGTTCAACGCCTTGCGCGTGCTCGATGTGTACGCCGCACCGGCCGCTCTGGGGGTGGCCTTCGGCCGGGTGGGGTGCCTTCTGAACGGTTGTTGTTACGGCCAGGTGGTACCTGAGGATGCGCCCACCTGGCCCGTGCATTACCCCCTGCCGGCAGCCGCCCGATTCGACCTGACCGCCAAAGGCATGCAGACCGCCGCCGGGTTCGCGTTGGACCCGTCCCGGTATCCCCAGGCGGTGGTGCTGGCCACCGAACCCGGTGCCGGTGCCGAAGGGCTTCTGCCGGGGGATCAAATCATCAAGGCGCAGGGCCGGGATATCCCCACCGTCGGGGAACTGAGCAGTCTGCTCCTGGGCGACTGGGGTACCGACGCCTTTCGCGGGGTGGCCCACCTTCGCCTGACTGTCCTGCGCGACGGCAGGGAGCTGGATCTGACAATCCGGCCAGTCACTCCTGGGGTGCATCCCGCCCAGCTTTATGAGGTGGTCAGCATGGTCCTGCTCTGTCTGGCGATCATCGCCTACCTGCCGGTCCGTTCCCGGATGGGCCAGGCCGCCACGCTGTTCTTTTTCCTCTACGGCTGCCACCGGTTTCTGAATGAATTGCTCCGCAGCGATCCGCGGCCCATCGGACTGGAAAACAATGTCAGTGTCTTCCTGATCCTGGGGGGCTTTCTTGCCTGGGCGGCCTGTGCGCTGATCGGGCAGCGGGTCGCTTCCGGGAACCCTGCATCCAGTCTGCAGGTTCAGCCCGGGACCAATTAGAAATCTTCGCCCGGGTGGACGATGGTCAGTTTGGCTTTCGAGGCCAAAAAGACCCGCAGCCCGGCGGTTTGAAATCGGATCCGGACCTTGCGCAGGGCCCCGTTGCCCGAGGCTTCCACGATCTGTCCGACCCCGTACTCGCCATGCGAGACAAACATCCCCTGCCGCAGTTCATCCGGCTCGCCGGGGCG
>DKBS01000187.1:20795-37350 GCA_002451275.1 Planctomycetaceae bacterium UBA6894
TGGGGCCATCACCGGGGGCACATCGTCGTAGTCCATCGGGTGATCGACCGAGTAGTCCGGTTCGCTGCGCCGCATGCCGCGCTCGATCTTGCGGACATCGGCTGGCAGTTCATCGATGAACGAGCTGGGGATGGTGTAGGTGGTCCGGCCCCGGAATTCGCGCAGTCGGGCGTGCGACAGTTGCAGTTCCTGCATCGCGCGGGTCATGCCCACAAAACACAACCGCCGTTCTTCCTCCAGTTCCAGCTCGTTGTCCAGGCTGCGTTCGTGGGGCAGCAGGCCCTGTTCCAATGCGACCATGAACACCACGGGGAATTCCAGACCCTTGGCGGCGTGCATGGTCATGATGGTCACGCTTTCCTGGCTGGTGTTGAACCCGTCCAGGTCGCTGGCCAGCGAGATGTTCTCAAGGAATCCGGCAACATCGTTGGCCGGGTCCAGTTGCGCGAACTGCCGCGCCGCCGTGATCAGTTCCTCGATGTTGGCCAGGTGGTCCTGATCGGCGTCGTCGGTCTTTTTCAGCGCCGCCTTGTAACCCGTCTCGTCCAGCACCTTGACCAGCGCCTGGTCCGGCGGGCCGGCGGCTAGCGGTGAGAGCTTCTCGATCAATCGCGCGAATTTCACCACGGCCTGGGCGGCGCGGCCGGTCAGGCCCGGTATGAACTCCGCCTGTCCCGCGGCCTCCAGCAAGGAAAGGTCGCGCGCCCGTGCGTGGGCTTCGATGTGCTCGATGCTGGTCTTGCCTATGCCGCGCGCGGGTTCGTTCACCACCCGCAGGAACGACACATCATCCTTCGGGTTGCACAGGAGGCGCAGGTACCCCAACGCGTCCTTGTTTTCCTTGCGCTCGAAGAAGGCCAGACCCTTGACGATCTGGAACGGGATCCGGTGCTTGATGAAGGCCTGCTCCAGGGCGCGGGTCAGTGCGTTCATGCGGACCAGCACCGCGAAGTCGCGCAGCGACCTGCGCCCGGCCTGGATCTCGTCACGGATGCGCAGGGCGACACCCTCGGCCTCGCTGTCCTGGTTCTCGTAGGCCACCACCTCCACCGGACGCCCCTTGGGGTTGTGGGTGGTTTGAACCTTCGGCTTGCGCTGTCGGTTGTTCGCGATCAGCGCGTCCGCCGCCTTCAGGATGGACTGCGTCGAACGGTGGTTCGCGCCCAGCAGGATGGTCTTCGAGGTCGGGTAGTCCCGCTCAAAGTCGAGGATGTTGCGTATGTCCGATCCGCGGAATTTGTAGATGCTCTGGTCGGGATCGCCCACCACGAACAGGTTCGGGTGGTGCTGGCAGAGCTGCCGGGCGATCGCGTATTGCGCCAGATTGGTGTCCTGATACTCATCCACCAGCAGGTATTTCCACCGCGCGTCGCAACGGGCCCGCAATTCCTGGTTCTGCTTCAGGGCCATGGCCGGCAGGTACAGCAGGTCGTCGAAATCGAGCGCGTTGGCCTGCCTCAGTCGCTTCTGGTAGGCGGGGTAGGCCAATGCCACCTGCTTCGACCAGTAATCGGCGGCTTGCGCCTCGTAGGCTGCGGGGGAAAGCAGCAGGTTCTTGGCCTTGGAGATGGCGGCGCTCACCCGGTCGGGGTTGAATCGCGTGTCGTCCAGCCCGGCGTCTTCCAGCGCGGTTTTGGTCATCCGCAGGCGGTCGGACTGGTCGTAGATCAGGAAACCCCGGTCAATGCCCGCCTGCTCCGCGTACTGGCGCAGGAACTTCACCCCGAAACTGTGGAAAGTGCTCACCTGAAGCCGGGTGCCGGGAAGCAGCGCCTCCACGCGGGCGCGCATCTCCCCCGCCGCCTTGTTGGTGAAGGTGATGGCAAGAATCTGGTGCTCTGGAATCCCCTGCGTCAGCAGCCAGACAAGACGGCGGGTGATCACTCTGGTTTTTCCCGAACCCGGGCCAGCCAGGATCAGGGCCGGCCCGTCCTTGTGTGTGACCGCCTGCTTCTGCGAATCGGTCAGACCTTCCAGGAGCGATTCTTGCGAGGGGGGCGCTTGGAAAAGGGTGCCGGTGCCGTCGTCCGTTGGAAAAAGTGACATGCCGCTGGGGTCTCGATACTTCCGAACTGCCCGGCAACCGGGTGGCAAAACCTGGCGCGGGACATCCTTGTCCAAGCATCGTACGCCTCCGCAGGGGTGGTACCAAGGGGCTGCCCGCGAACCTGCCTTGTCGCTGGTCCGGCCGATGGCTTACTCTTGGCCCAACTACGGATTGCCAGACAATTTATGGCAGATCTGCAAACCTTGGGGAGCCTTGACAGATGTTCCAGACTGTGCAGCCTATTCAGTCTAACAAGCCCGGCACTTCCTATGATGATGTGCCCTATGTCTCCCGGGCTTTCATCCAAACTCATCCCCAGCGCCTGGCATTTATTGGTCGCCTGTTTGGCATGAACCCCACCCCTCCCAGCATCGCCCGGGTTCTGGAGTTGGGCTGCGCCTCGGGTGGCAACCTGATTCCGTTGGCCCAGCGGTATCCCGGCATGGAAATCCTGGGCTTGGACCTTTCCAAGGTCCAGGTGGAGCAGGGGATGGCCGAGATCAAGGCCTTGGGTCTGAAGAATATTGAGCTGCGCCAGGCGGACTTGGGCGCCTACAAGCCCGCGAAGGATGGCAAGTTTGATTATGTGCTTTGCCACGGGGTGTATAGCTGGGTGCCCGAGTCCGTGCGGGATGCCATCATGCGCATCTGCCGCGAGGCCCTCACCGAGAACGGCATCGCCTACATCAGCTACAACTGCTACCCGGGCTGGAAGATGCGCGAGATCATTCGCGACGCCATGAATTTCCATGCCGGCACGAGGCCCACGCCCGCAGAACGGGTGCAGCAGTCGCGGGCCATCATCAACTTCATCACCGAAATCTCCGAAAAGGACAGTGCTTTCGGCAAGATCCTCCAGGCCGAGGCCGACCTGTTGAAGGTGGTCTCCGATGATTACCTGCTGCACGAGCACCTCGAAGAACACAACGAGCCGTGCTACTTCAAGGATTTTGTCGCCAAGGCCGGTGCCAGCAAGCTTGCCTACCTGGGTGAGGCCCAACTGGAGGAGATGATCCCGCATCACCTGGGGCCCAAGGTGATGGATGCGCTCAACCGGGTTTCCGGCGGCAATATCCTGGCCATCGAGCAATATCTCGACTTTTTCCGGAACCGGCGTTTCCGTCGCACTCTCCTGGTGCGCGAGGAACTCGCCGCCGGGCTCAAGCGCGACATCTCCGCGGAAGGCTTGGCCAAGTTCCATGTGGCCGGGGCCTTCAAGATCGAGGGGGACGCTCCCCTCCATACCACCGTGGAGCAGAAGTTTTCCGACAGCGAGGGACGCAACTTGGCCAGCACCCAGCCGATGGCCAAGGCGATGATGCACGCGCTCAATGATGCTTGGCCCGAGACCTTGACCATCCCCCAGTGGAAGGAAAAGGCCACCGCCAAGCTGAAGGACCACCCCGAACATTTGCAGGGTGCGGACAAGCTGTTTGAGGAAGTGCTCGTGCGGGGCTTCGCCAACGGCCTGTTCCATGTCGTGGATGAGCCGGTAACCAGCGGTTCGGCCGACATCGAAAAACCGGTCGCCAGCCCGTTTGCCCGCCTTCGGGCCAGTAACAATAGCCGCGAGGTTTCCAACTCCTGGCACCAGACCATCAATCTCAACGACCTGCAACTGGCGCTGGTCCAGTTGATGGATGGTACCCGCGACCGGGAAGCAATTCTGCAGGCGATCATCGACAAATGTGTCGCAGGCGATCTCAAACTGGCCAACAACAATGTGCCCATCACCGACAAGCCAACCATTGAACACCTGGTACGGCAGCTTATTCCCCAAGCCATCAAGGATCTGCGTCGCCTCGGGTTGCTGGTCCAGGCCTGATAATAGGTTGGCGGACAGGGGGTCCAGGCTGGAATATCGACCATGATTGCCCGTTTGGCCCTGATGCTTTTCCTGCAGAACGCGGTCAACGGCGTGCTGGTGCCCATGTTTTCCGTGCGCCTGCACGACATGGGTTTCACGCCCTGGCAGGTGGCCATGTGCAGTGCCACCAACGGCATGATCGCCATGGCTGCCCCCCTGATGGGGCAGGTGGCTGACCGGTGGGTCTCCCCCAACCGGTGCCTTGCCGCCTGTGGCGTTTGGTGCGCGGCGGCCATGGTGGCCATGGCTTTCGCCCAGTCTTATGGCGCCATGTTCCTGGGCGCGCTTGTTTATTGGCTGGGCGCGGTTCCCATGTCGCTCATGTGCTCAAGCATCGCCTTCAGCCTGCTGGACAATCCGGAGCGTGATTTTGGCAAGGTGCGGGTGTGGGGCACCATCGGCTGGATGACGCCAGCCTGGGTGCTCCTGGGGTGGAGCGCCCTGATGGGATGGGACACGCACGCATCCATGACCCCCTATTTGTTTTTGGGTGCGGGCCTGTCGCTCTTTTTGGGGGCTTTCGCGCTCACGCTTCCTGTCACGAAGCCTCGGTCCCAGGGTGTCGCTAGGGTGGCACCTCTGGAGGCCCTGAGGTTGATCAAGGGGACCACGTTCGCCTGCTTTGTCCTAGCTATCTTTGGCTGGTGTCTGGTCCATCCCTTCAATGTTCAGGGAACGCCGCTGCTGCTCAAGGATCTGCTCACCCAGGCCGGCGGCGAAAAGGCTGCCGGGTGGCTGCCTGCTGTTCTCACCCTGGGGCAGATCAATGAGGTGGGAACCATGTTGCTGTTTCCCCTGGTCATTCGGGCCATCGGCAAGCGTGGCAGCATGATCCTTGGATTGGGGGCCTGGCTGGTCACACTCCTGATGCTTTCGGCGGGCAAGCCCCTGGCCATGGTGGTGGGTTCTTTGCTGCTGAACGGGTTGGTGATCACCAACTTTCTCATGGCCGGCCAAGTCTACCTCAACGGCGAGGTGACTGGGGATTTGCGCGCCTCGGTTCAGTCGCTTTTTTTCACCGTGCAGGGCTTTGGCCTGATGGCAGGCAACCTGATTTTCGGTGCATTGCGCGACGCCATCCCCGAGGGGGAATTTGAATCCGACCTGCCGGCGATCTTTTTTATCGGCGCGGTGATCACCGCGCTGATTTACGGGGTGTTTCTTCTGGGATTCAGGCCCGGTAAATCAGTGTCCGCCAAGGCGGATGAAACGGAAACCAACCCCGCCTGAAGCCTGGTTGGGTGCGGGGGTGACGGAGACAGGTCATGGCCAAGGGCGCGAAACCGCTTCTCAACTTCGCCGTCTATCTAATGGTCCGCCTGATGGTGGGTGTGATCCAGGCCATCCCTTACCGCGCCGGACTGGCGCTGGCGGACGGGTTGGCATGGCTGGCCTACCGGTTGGACAGGCGCCACCGCATGGTGGCCCACGAGAACCTGGCTTTCGCGTTTCCCGACACCATGGGAGACCATGTTCCCGGCGGCGCGAAGCGGCGCGATGCCATGGTGCGCGCCACGCTGCGCCACTTCTGCCGGCTGGTTATTGAGATGATCTGGCTTCCACGGTTGTTCCAGGTGGGCAGTTGGAAACGGCACATCGATCTGGGTGAGAATCCGGCTCCGCTGGTGCGCCTGCTCCTGTCCGGCCGGCCGATGCTCCTGGCCACCGGCCATTTCGGCAATTGGGAAATGGCCGGGTACATGCTGGGACTGCTGGGCTTCAAGACTTTCGCCATCGCGCGCGTTCTGGACAATCCATACCTGGAAAGCTTCCTGAGGCGCTTTCGCCAGCGCACCGGCCAAACCATCCTGGCCAAGAAGGGGGATTTCGACCAGATCCAGGGGGTGCTTGGCGCGGGCGGGATTTTGGCGACCCTGGCCGATCAGGACGCGGGGCCCAAGGGCCAGTTTGTTCCTTTCTTCAACCGCCCGGCCTCCACGCACAAGGCCCTTGCCCTGATGGCGCTGGAGTACGACACCCCCGTGGTGGTGGTGGGGCTTGCCAAGTTGGGGGAACCGTTGCGGTACCGGCTCGAGGTGGAGGAGATCCTCGAGCCTGCCGATTTCAAGAACGAGCCTGCTTCGGTGGCCGCCTTGACGACCCGTTACACCGCAGCCTTGGAGCGCATGATCCGCCGTCACCCCGAACAGTACTTCTGGCTGCACCGTCGATGGAAGCATCAGCCGCCGGTCCGGAAGCCCAAGAAAGTGGAGGCAACGGCAGCCGCCTGAGCCTTTTCCAAGTAACGAATGGCTCATGATTATGGGGGAGTGGGAATTCGACTCTTATGTCCTTAATTCCCCGGCTTGATAAAGAAATTTTAAAAATTCCCAAAAATGGTTCCGTTTAGGCTTGTCAGTCGATCAAGGCCGATTGATAGTGGTAGAGGACATATTTAAGGAACGACCTGCATGTTCCGCACCTTCCTCCAACACCTGCGCACTGTCGCCACCCTCGCGGTGGTGCTGTTTGCATGGATGGGTGTTGGTGCGGATGCCCGCGCAGGTTGTGGCGACAATGGCTATGTGGTCCAGCGCGCCGGTGGTGAGGTGGTGGTGGTCACGCCATCCAATCCCCGCTGCCCCTGCAAAGGGCTCAGTTGCCAAAAGCAGGAAGTTCCCGCCGCTCCTTTTGTTCCCCCCGCCTCCACGGTCAGCTTCCAGGATGCCTGGAAACAACTCGCTGATGAAGTGGAAGTTAGTGGCTTGATCGTGCCGGTCTGGCCAGGTCAGGTGCCTGCCGCATTGGCCGGTTTCCGCGGCGATATATTTCAGCCTCCTCGAGCCTGATTCCATCCTTTGGACGCCAGTGGCGTCATTCCATTCCCACAGGAATTCGGGCACGCACTCTCCCAAGAGCGCCTGCTCAACTTTCGCCGGGTGTGGTGTTCAACCGGTGGTTCCGTCTCCTTATTAAGCCGAGACCGGATCGACCCAGGGTGGAGTGAAGGCAACAAATAGAATTTGAGGAGTTTACCCATGTCCAAGAACATGGTTCGGGGATATTCCCGCCGTGGTTTCACGCTGATCGAGTTGCTGGTTGTCATTGCCATCATCGCTGTTTTGGTCGGGCTTCTGGTTCCGGCGGTCCAAAAAGTGCGTGAGTCGGCGAATCGGATGAAATGCGCGAACAACCTGAAGCAGTTGGGGTTGGCACTTCATAACTATGAGGGGACCAACGGTTCATTCCCACCTGTTTGCACCATCAGTCAGTCGGCCCAGTCGACAAGTTACAGTGCCCAGGCGCTCATTTTGCCTTTCATTGAGCAGGACAATCTCAACAAATTGATTGACTTTTCAAAGCCTTACACCACCCAGGTCGCCGTTTCAGGAGTCCGGGTTCCTGTTTTCCTGTGCCCGAGCGAAATTAAGGACCGACCGGACACCTCCATCGCCGGGATCGTCCACTATCCAATCAATTATGCGGTCGGTTCAGGTACCTGGTTCCAGTTCGATCCTGTTTCGGGCAGTTCGGGGAACGGTGCTTTCGCCGTCAACAGGCGCATGAAAATAGCCGATTTTCCCGATGGTTTGAGCAACACGGTCGGGATTAGCGAAACCAAGGCTTACACGCCTGTGGTTCGCGACGGCGGAAAGCCCACTGGCCTGAATGTTGCCATGCCGAACACGCCTGCGGATGTTCTGGCCTTCGGGGGCAACCTGACCCCCGATTTGGGCCACACCCAATGGCTCAACGGCATCATCATTCACACGGGGTACACCCACACCTTCCCGCCGAACACGCCGACAGTCCAGGTGTCGGGCGGGTCTTCCTACGATGTGGACTTCACCAGCAGTCGCCTGGGTGTCACCACAACGCAGACAACATACACTTCCATCACCGCCCGGAGTTATCACTCGGGCGGGGTCAATTCCTGCCTCATGGATGGCAGTGTGCGTTTCACCTCCAACTCGGTTGGCCGTGATGTCTGGCGTGCCGCTGGCACGAGGGCTGGCGGCGAGGTTGCCGGGGACTTCTAGTCCGGGCTTCTCCCTTTGACCATCGGTAGTTCGGCCATAGGGTGCCGCCGGTGAGTCGTGTAATCAAAAAGTAGTTTAAAGAAACTAAAAGTTTATAAGGAGAAGTCGCATGTCCAGGAACATGGTGCGGGGATATTCCCGCCGTGGTTTCACGCTGATCGAGTTGCTGGTTGTGATCGCCATTATCGCCATTTTGGTCGGGCTTCTGGTTCCGGCGGTGCAAAAGGTCCGCGAGGCCGCCAACCGCATGAGTTGTTCCAACAATCTCAAGCAAATGGGGTTGGCGTTGCACAATTTCCATGGCTCACAGGGCTGTCTTCCCTCCGGAAGGACCGCTGTCTCCCTTTCCGTCCATGCCCAACTGCTGCCCCACCTTGAGCAGGACAACATCTTCAAGCAGATCGATTTCACGCAGGCCTGGAACAGCGCGGCCAACGCCAACGCCCGGGCTGCTGTTGTGAAAACCTTTTTGTGCCCATCCGATAACTTCAATGCCATCCCGGCAGGCTGGGCCGGAAACAACTACCGGGTGAATCAGGGCTCCGGCATTTTGTGGGGCCTTCCTCCCTCGGCTGCGGGTGACCCCAACATGGGAATGCCCGCACCCAACGGCCCCTTTTTCCTCAACAGCAAGATGCGGTTGACGGACATGACCGATGGCACATCCAACACCGCGGCCCTCAGCGAGCACCGCAAGGGGGACTTCAACAACGGGATCTCCAGCGTTTCGGACACCTTTTACCTGGGTCAGGTAAAGGGGCTATACCCGGCGAACGCGGACGAGGCCCAAACTATCGCGGATTCTCTGGACGCCAACAACCTGCTCTACCAGGGCATGTCGGATGTGGGCGCTCCCTGGATTTACGGGTACCACTCCACCACGGTCTATTTCCACGCGACCCGTCCGTTCAGCAAATCCTGCATGTATCCTCCGGGCCGCATCGCCACCACCGCCGACAGCAACCATTCCGGTGGCGTGAATGTCGCGCTGTGCGACGGCTCGGTTCGCTTTGTGCCCCAGTCGGTCAGCCTGCCGGCATGGCGGGCCCTGGGCTCAGCCTCCGGAGGCGAGGTTATCAATGAATAAGCCTTCCCGATTCGGGGTGGTTGGCTTGTTGCTGTGCCAGCTTGCCGGTTGTGGTGGCCAATCCGTCATGGAATTGGCCACCACGCCCGACGAGGCCAAATCCACCCTTGTTCAGGCGCTGGACGCCTGGAAGAACGGCACCAGCCAAAAGGACCTGTCCGAAGGTAAACCTCCTGTCTTTTTGCAGGATCCACTGTTTGCCCGGGGTGTGCCCTTGCAGGGCTACACGATGGAAAATGAGGGCAAGGTGGTGGGCACAGGCATGAGTTACATCATCAACCAGAAACTGAAAGGCGATGCAGGCAAGGAGGCCAAGGCCCGCCGTGTCGCTTACCGGGTGGTCACTCGGCCCAATCGGGCCGTCACCCTCGAGGAGGGAATTCCATGATCGCTACCTGCCTGATGGGGCTTTGCTTTTTCCAGGGACCTGTTGTTTCCCAGCCGGCCCGGACCGCCGCGCCCACGCGCAACGAGTCCAAACAGGCGCTGGAACGCCACAAAAAGGCAGTGCCCCGGTTGCCGATGCCGCCTGAGGATGATGGAACTGCCGGGCCTTTGGCTCGGGTGAATAATGGGCGGTTTCGCGCCTATTACATTCCGGAGGATCTTCGGGAGACTCCGGGTGGGGGCGGCCGCGCTCCCGGTGCGGCTCCAGCCAATGGCCTGCCGCGGCCTTCCGACCCCGCCTTCAGCCTGGACAACACGTTCAAGGTGAAACTGTTCTGGATCAGTTCCCGGGCCAATGATTGCTTTTATTGACTCGGTCACCAGGAACACAAGCTCGCGGTCGCGGGCATGACGGATGATGAAATCGCGGCCCTGGATGGTGATTGGGAGAAAATCCCCCCGGCCGACCGGGCTGCCTGCCGATTCACCCTGAAGCTGACACGGGAACCCCATCGTGTGGGGGCGGAGGATATCAGGGAGCTTCGAAAATTTTTCACCGCCAATCAGGTGGCTGAAATCGTTCAGGCGGTGGCGGGATACAACTCCACCAACCGTTGGACGGATGCACTCAATATCCCCGCGGAAGAGAACGGGGATTTTTTCCGCCGAGGAACCTCTGCCAAAACCACGGTGGAACTCGACAGCTTCCTCACTCCGACCTCGGATGCCTACATCCGGCAGGTCACTCGGATCGCCCCGGTGAAGGCGGAAGAGGCGAAGCGGGAACCGTTGGAACCATTCGCCGACCTGGCCAGCCAGTGGCAAAAGGCCTCCACCCGGGAGCCGATTCTGCCTTTGGCGGGTGAGGCGACCGATCCTGGTTGGGTGCGATTGCTCAAGGTGTTTCCGGTCGCGAACAAGGGACGGATCAGCACTCTGTTTGCGGCGGAGACCAAGGGGAAACTGGACACCAGGACCAAGCTGCTGGTTTGCTGGACATGCGCCCGGCATGATCGGGCCTGGTACATGCAGAGCCAAGTGGCCCGTCGCATGGCTGCCGCCGGAATCAACTCCGCTGAACTGCGGGCACTGGATTCAGGCGAAGCCGGGGTTTCGGACAAGGACCGAGCGGTCATCGGTCTGGCCCGCAAGATGACCGTGGCGCCCTGGACCGTGACAGATGCTGATGTGGCCGCGGCGCGTCAGCATTATTCGCCGTTTCAGGTAGCCGAGATTGTGCTGCACGCCTGCAATGCGGCCTACCTCGACCGGTTGACGGAAACGGCCCAGTTGCCCGTGGAAAAACCCAAGAGGAGCAGCCAATGATCCTTCCCGCTTGGCTGTTGGTGCTGCCCATGATTGCCCAAACGCAACCGCTGGCACCCGCGCCTCTGGGCAATGCAGAGGCTTGGAGCCTGCTTCCAGGGGCGACCGCTTCACCCAAACGGTTGCCCTCCTGGGCCCGAATGCTCGCCAAATCGATGCCCAGAGCAACCGCAGCAATGCTGCGGTTGGACGCACTCACCCGGACCAACCCGTCGCTGTCTCCGCGGTTGCGTTGTCTTGTTCGGCTGGCGGTGGCGGAGGCAAACCATTCGGAATACGGTCGCGCCATAGCGCTGGCTGACCTGAAGGAGTGGACAGGCGCCGAAGGGATTGAGCCCTTGAAGCTGGCGGGTGCTGAAAAGCAGGTGTGGGATTTTTGCCACCAGTTGGCCCTGGAGGCGCAGCATACCACCGACCAGCAGGTGAAAAACCTGCTTGCCGAATTCAGCGAACCCCAGGTAGTGGCCATGGTGCTGATGGTTGCCCACGGTTCGTTCCAGGACAGGCTGTTCCTGCCTTTGCGGCCGCAGGTGGAAGCTGACGGTGGCGGTGTCCCCCCGCCGGTGCTGGCATCGCTCGACCTGAGGTCCCCGCAGCCAACTGCCAAAAAGACAGGGGACAAGCCCGCAACTCCAGCCCCCGCCAAGTCGCCCGTCCCGGAAGGTCGGGGGTATGAAAACCTCGGACCATCGGATCCCTTGTGGGCCGGAAAAAAGCTGAACGACCTGATGCAGGGGATGGAAAAACAGAAGGGGCGCAAGGGGCGCATCCGCATTCCCGAGTGGAAGGAAGTTGAGCCCCGGCTGGATGCGACCAGTTCGCTCCGCAAATGGCCCCGGGTGGCCTGGGGTTTGGTGGCGTTTGGCGGACAGCCCGAAATGGCAGACGCGTGGTTCACCTGCGTGGAGATGTTCCGCCTGGACGGCCTGCCGGCCAAGCCACCGGCCGTGAAGGCGAATGATGACAAAGGTGGCGAAGCAAAGCCCGCCGCAACACCTGGCAACAGCACCAGGAAGCCTGGCCCCGCGTCCCTGGACCGGATGATCCAGGCTGACATGTTCTGGGTGGTGACCCGTGCCCTGGACTGTTTTTATTGAATGGGTCATTGCGAGATGGGCCTCGCGGTCGCGGGGCTGAAGCAGGAAGAGATCCGGGGTCGGGAAGGGATGCTGGCCAGCGGAGACTGGTCCAGTCTGCCGCCCCATCATCAGGTGGCGTTGCGGTTCGCCCGCAAGCAGGCGCTGGAACCTTGGAAGGTGAGCCAGGCCGACCTGGACCAGTTGAACCGGTATTTCGGCCCCGAGGGGATGTGGCGGGTGGTCTGGTGGTCGGCCCGGTGCCATTTCATGACCCGGGTGGCAGACGCCTTCCAATTGCCGCTGGAAAAGGACAACGTGTTCCAGGATGAGCCGGCGTCCAAAGCTGCACCCTAGCTGAGGATTTGCACTTGCCCCGCGCCGTGTGGGCTGGCTATTGCGCCCGCGATGGTGGTGATACCGTATCGATTGACACCCCGTTTGGCGGCTGGTTTTCTGGCCGCATTATCCATTGTTTGCGCCCTTTCGGGCTGCCGGCAGTCGCCTGTCCAGAAGGATCCGGCGCTGACCCGTGTCCCCACCACGCCGCTTCGGGAATTGGAAAGCGGTTACATCGTCCAATCACCGGATGTGTTGGCGTTGAAGGTGGAAGGCAAGCCGGAATTGCCCGGCCAATTGGCGGTGCAGAACGATGGGCGGATTGAACTGACCCCATCGGTGCTGCTGGAGGTGGATGGGAAGACCATCCCCGAGATTGCCCACGCCATTGCCGACACCTTCGAGGTTTCCACCGAGGCTGTTGAGTTGGCGGTGGCTGAGCACAAAAGCCAGGTGGTCTTTCTGGAGGGGGAGGTGGAGGGGGCCGCACGGGCGGTGCCTTACCACGGACCAGAGTCCTTGGTCAGCTTTCTCAAACGGACCGGCGGTCTCACCCAAGCCGCTGACGCGGAGCGGGTCTTGCTGCGCCGGGCCAATGCCGCCGAGGGGAAGGCACCCGAGACCAAGGAGATCAATCTCAACCGCCATCTGAAAAACCTTTCCGAGGCCAATGAGGTGCGACTCAACCCCTATGACCAGGTGGTGGTGGAGCCCAGCCGGAAATCGATTGTGCTGGAATGCTTGCCCCCATGGTTAACAGGGGTGAAGCGGAAAGCTGAGCCTGCCGGACCTGACCCCGAGACCGTTGCGAATCCGGTGGAAACCAATCCGTAAGATTTTTCATTTGGCCTGAATTGCCTATTTTGTCACGCCCTGTTCCTTGGCCTTGTTCCAAGGGCAAAAACGGTGGTATCGCTTTCCTCCAGTATCCGAAGCTCCCGGAGCGGGGGCTCCATGGGTTTGTGCGGTTTTCTGGAGGTGTTGCCGTGGTCAATCCGTTTTGGGGCGTGTTTCGACGGATCAGCATCCTGGGCGGCGCGGGTGCGGCGGCCTGCGGGTTGGCTCTAGCGTCACCGAGTCCGGTTTTCGCGCAGAAGGTTGCCACCCCGCCGCCCGCTGCCCCCACCGGCACCGCCCCGGGGGTTTTGCCCGCCAGCGTCACCTCCACTCCCGATTACTCAAGCCGGGTGGTGGGCTACATCTACGAATCGATCCCCATCACCCGCGAGGAGCTGGGTGAGTACCTGATCACGCGCTTCGGCGCCGAGCGGTTGGAACTGCTGGCCAACAAGAAGATCATTGAGATCGAATGCAAAAAGGCTGGGGTGGAGGTCACCGGGGCAGAGGTGGAGGAGCGTTTGAACAACGACCTCGCCGGCCTCAGCGTCGATCGCAAGACCTTTGTCGACCAGGTGCTGAAAAACTACAAAAAGTCGCTCTACGAGTGGAAAGAGGATGTTCTGCGTCCGCAATTGATGCTGGCCAAGCTCGTCCGTAGCCGGGTCAAGGTGACCGATGAGGACCTGAAGAAGGCCTACGACGCCTACCACGGTGAGAAAGTGGATTGCCGGCTGATCATGTGGTCGAAGGGTGAGGAAAAGGCGGCCATGCAGGCCTACGGCCGCATCCGGGACAGCGAGGAGGAGTTCAACCGCGCCGCCCGCGCCCAGAAATCCAACACCCTGGCCAGCGCCGGCGGCAAGATCCGCCCGATTTCCCGCAACACCACCGGCAACGAGGAGCTTGAAAAAGCTGCCTTCTCGCTGCAGGCGGGCGAGGTGAGCGCGCTGGTCGGCACGCCCGAAGGGATTGTGTGTATCAAGTGCGACAAGCGTATTCCCGCCGACACTTCGGTGGCGATGGAGTCGGTGAAGGAAAAGCTTTCCAAGGAGATCTTCGAGAAGAAGGTCAACGCGGAGATTCCGGTGGTGTTCGCGGAGATGCGGAAGAAGGCGAACCCGAGGCTGCTGATGGGTAACTCGACAGAGGACCTGGCGAAGGATGTGAAGGAGCTCCTGGAGGAGCCGGACACCAAGGCGGGCAAGGTGATCCCGACCGGAGTGACCAAGCCGGTGGCGCCCGCCGGGGCGACACCCCCCGCCAAGCCTTGATTTTCAAGCGTCATTGACCAAGAATGAGCCCGGCTTTCCCAAGGGAAGCCGGGCTCATTCCTTTGATCCAGACCGGAAACCCACCATGCATCTGTCGCGCCGCCAGGCCTTGTCCCTTTCGCTCGCCATCCCTGCCGGTTTGCAGGCGGGCAGGGCTCTCTTGGCGGATGAAAAGCTCGCCGGCAAGGCGTGCCGCAGCGTGCATCTGGCTTACACCGCCCCTCAAGGGGATCTGTTCTACAACGAGGTGGTGGTAGACCAGTCGGCGCCGGGGACCTACTTTTGCTCGAGCGGATTCCGTCAGGGGTATTTCGGGGTACAGGAATTGTGGAACGGCAAGCGGCTGGCGATCTTCTCGGTGTGGGACCCGGGCGCCCAGGACAATCCCAACGCGGTGCCCCCTGAAAAGCGGGTGAAGCTGTTGGCCAAAGGGGACAAGGTGCGCGTGGGGCGTTTCGGCGGGGAGGGGACCGGCGGGCAATCGTTTTTGGACCATGCGTGGAAAAACGGTGAGACGCTGCGATTCTTGATTTCGGCCAAGCGGGAAGGGGAAGACCGGATCGCGTACACCGGCTGGTTTTCGGCACCCGGGCTGGAAGGCTGGCAATTGGTGGCCAGTTTCAGCACGCTGAGCGCCAAGGGCTTGCTGTCGGGTTACTACAGCTTTGTCGAGGATTTCAGGCGCGATGGCGAATCGCTGAAAAAGGCGCGCAAGGCCCATTACGGAAATGGATGGGTGCGCACCGGGGGCACCTGGGAGCCTGTCAAAAAGGCCCGTTTCACTGCAGACGGCAACCCGTCGATGGCGATTGACGCCGGGCTGGACAAGGACCGTTGGTTTCTGGCCACGGGTGGTGAGACGGAAAACAAAACCACCAAGCTGCGTCAGGACATGGTGATTGATTCCACCGGGGGCAAGCCGCCGGCTGACCTGCCCAAGGATCCGTTCGCCTTGGACCGGCAGGGCTGATCCAACAAGGTTACAGTCAGCTTAGGGGGCCTTGGCCGGGGTGACGATGATCGCCTGGCGGTCGTGCCCGGTGAGTAGTTTCTGCCCATCGGGTGACCAGGTGATGCAGTAGGCCCCGAACTGCGGTGCCTTGCGTGTGAAAAGTTGTTTCTTCGCATCGAGATCCCATACCGTGATATTGCCGGCGTACCCGCTGGTGGCCAGTTTCTTGCCATCGGGTGACAGGGCGATGCCGTACAGGTCATCGGCAGTGGGGCCCATGGCGGCCAGTTCCTTGCCATCAGCAATATTCCACAGGCGCACCATGCGGTCGTGGCCGATGGAGGCCACCTTGGCGTTGTCCGGCAGGAACACCACTCCTGTGACGCTGGCGGTGTGGCCCTTGAGGTCTTTCAGCAGTTTCTTCTCATCGACACTCCAGACCTTCACCAGCTTGTCGGGATCGCCCGAGACGCTGGCCACCATCTTGCCATCCTTGCTGAAGGCGATGGCGTAGGCGTTGCCACCGTGGGCGCCCAGGTTTTTCAGTTCCTTGCCATCGGCGACATTCCACAGGCGGACGCTCTTGTCGGAGCTGGCGCTGGCGAGGGTTTTGCCATCGGGTGAGAAGGCGACGCCATCGACGATCTCGGTGTGCCCCTTGATTTCGCGGACCAGCTTGGCTTCGGCGGGATCCCACAAACGGATAGTTTTGTCCACGGAGCAGGTGGCGACCAGTTTGCCATCCGGCGAGAAGGTGGCGCAGTAGACCGGGCCGGTGTGGCCGCTCAGGACCTTCTTTTCCTTGGCCTCTGGCCATGACCAGAGCTTGGCGGTGTTGTCGAAACCGGCGGACACGAGGGTTTTGCCATCGGGTGAGAAGGCGAGGTGGTGGACTGGGGCGGTGTGGGCCTGCCAGGTATCCGGCTGTGCCGCCAGCCAGCCGGTGCATGTGAGCAAGCCGGCCAAGAGAGACAGGGCAATTTGTCGTGGTTGCATAGTGAACCTCAGGCGGTCGGTTTGCGCTGTTTGGGCTGGAAAAGCATACTTGCAGGCAGGTCACTATGGTTTAACAGGCCGTGGGGGCCTGCGCAACCGGGTGGCGTTGGGGCTTTTTATTGGGTTTGGCCTGGCAAAGCGGCTGCACAGGGAGATGGACCTTGGGCGGGGCCGGGCACCGGCTGGTTTGAAGGGTTTTGGCAATGGGTGTGCGGCTCTGAACCCAGGGTGTCGGCTCGTTGAGCTCGCCTTACCCTGGGCTAAGTTCTGCAACCCCTACAGGGTTGAATTTGTGCCCACTAAGCACACCCACCCCCTCCCGGGGCGGGAGGGGCTTTGTCGAGTTTGATTTGGTAATCCCTTGGCGGGTCTGTGCCGCGACGGGCC
>DKBS01000055.1 GCA_002451275.1 Planctomycetaceae bacterium UBA6894
CCACAAAATTCCCGGAAGGACCAAAAAATAAAGGCGGGAAGGGGGCATCCCTTCCCGCCCCAGATGATGTCTAGGCGAGGCTTCAGGCTGCCTTGGGGGCGATGCTGTTGGCCGGATCGATATCGGCGCGCAGGATGATCGCCTGCTCGGCGTAGCTCAGACGGTGGCGCACGGCAGGGAAGCCGGCGGCCTCCATGCGACGGGCGACCTCCTCGGCAGGATAGTAGTGGAAGCGGCCCACGCGGGCCTGTTTGCGCAGCCAGCGCCCGGTGTACAGCATGCGTAGACCGTTGACGAAGGCCTTGCCTGCGGATCGGATGCGGAACGCCGAGCCGAAGGACTTGACCATGATCGACACGAAATTCGGCTCGGGCACATTGACCGACACCACCGCCCGTCCACCCGGCTTAAGCACCCGCTTCAATTCCTTCAGGAGGTGGGTGTAGGCCTGGTCGGTGTATTTGCCGGTGGCGGGGTCCTTGTGCTCGGCGTAGGTGATGGCCAGCCCGCTGACAATCCCGTCGAAATAGCCGTCCGGGAATTGGGCCAATCCGGAGGAGAAATTGCACAGTTCGAATCGCCTGACGCCTTCAGGGCAGTGCGGGGTGAGCTGTTGTTTCAGGTACAGGGCCTCGTTGGCGGGGTTGCAGTCGCTGCCTACCACCTCGGCCAGCTTGCCGTTGGCCGCGGCCCACAGGGCCTTGGTGAGTTGGCCGGCGCCGCAGCCCAAATCCAGCCAGCGCTCGCCTGCCCTTGGTCGGCACCAGGCGATGGTGTCCTCCAGCAGTTCCTGGTAGGGGATGGCCTTGTGCTGGTCCTTGAAGGCCTTGGCGGTTTCGGGTTGCAGCCAGTGGTTGTCGGTGCTTTCCATCTTCATCCTTGAATTGGTTTTGGGTGTCAAAACTTCACGCTCAGGCGGTCTGCCGTGCGGGTGCCGCCGGATTGCGGGCGGCCATCCCCCGCACCTCCTGCAGCAATTCAGCGCACAGGGCCTGTTCCATTCGGACCAGGGCGCGCGCGATCAGCGAGCCATCCATGGTTCGGTGGTCATAAATAATGCGGGCAGTCACCTCGCCCCTGTCAGATACGGGGCCGAAGGTCAGGCAAGTGGTCAGGGGTGAAAGGGGATGCAGGCTTTCCGCCCCCAACCCGGAGTAAACACTCAGGCCGAAGGTTCCCATATGGTTGGCCCGCATCGGGCCCGACCAGTCCAGCGCACTCCACCACAGCAACCGCCGCAGGAAGCGCGGCAGGCGGGCGATCCGCATGGCGCGGCGCATCACGCCAAATTCCTTGGCGGGACGTTCCTTGAACTGACGCAGTCGGGTTTCAATCTCGCCCAGGGTGAGGGTTTCCGGGTGGTGGATGTGCCCAAACAGGACTTCCTCCCCCTGGGCCGATTCCTTGGACGGTTTGCTGATGGCCACACTCACCACCGAATGCGGGTGCTCGTACATCCGCTCCCAGGGCCAACGGATCAGGGCCTGGCGCAAGGCGGGCATTTCAGAGGCGGTCAGGGCAAATGCTTTCAGGAACAGGGCCGGCCACCGGGGTTTGGGGCTGCCACCGGGCCAGTGGTCGGCAATAAGGTCGCGCACCTGGGCCAATTCGTCCAATTGCATCGAACGCTGCACCGGCACTGTGGGCACCTTGGAGGCAAAATGCAGCAGGTCGCATATCAGCCTGCGGGCTGGCGAAACGGGCGAATAGTGTCCAACATGCCGCTGCAAAGCGAAAGCTCCTGAAAGTGGCTCGGTTGTACCACTTTCAGGAGCTTGGGCTCCACAGCATTTTGGGTAAACGCCTTTGGCGAAAAGGGGTGGTCAGGAAAGGTGGGCAAGTACGGCGTCGCCCATGGCCCGGGTGGTGTCCTTACCACCCAAATCCGGGGTTCGCACCTTGGCTTCCCGAAGCACGCTCACCACCGCCCCGTGCACTGCCATGGCTGCCTTTTCCAAGCCCAGGTGGCGCAACAACAGCACACCCGAAAGCACTGCCGCCAATGGATTGGCGATTCCCTTGCCGGCGATGTCGGGGGCGCTGCCATGGACCGGTTCGAACATGCTGGGGAAAGTGCGCTCGGGGTTGATGTTGGCGCTGGATGCCAGGCCCACGCTGCCGGTCACCTGAGCCGACAGGTCGGTCAGAATGTCGCCAAACAGGTTGCTGGCCACCACCACATCAAAACTCTCGGGTTTGCGCACGAAATCCATGGCGGCCGCATCGACCAGCAGGGTAGACGAACTGACTTGCGGGAATTCGGCCTTCACCGCGTGGTAGCACTCGTCCCACAGCGTCATGCCGAAGGTTTGCGCGTTGGATTTGGTAATAGAGGTCAGTTTTTTCCGGGGGCGCTTGGCTGCCGCCTGGAATGCCGCCCGCATGATGCGCGTGCAGCCCTTGCGGGTGAAAACATTGGTCTGGATCGCAATGTCATCGGGGGTGCCGGGGTAGAGCCGGCCGCCGATCGGGGCGTACTCTCCTTCGGTATTCTCGCGATAGACAAGCATATCAATGCTGCCGGGAGCCTTGTCCCGCAGGGGCGACTGGACCCCCTCGAACAGGAAGGCGGGGCGCAGGTTCACATACTGGTCAAACTTCCGCCGCATGGGCAGCAGGAGCTGGTGGACGGGGATGGTGTCAGACACCTCGGGCAGGCCAACCGCGCCGAAAAGGATAGCGTCGTGCTTGGCCAAAACTTCCCAGCCATTCGACGGAACCATTTCGCCAGTCTGGAGATAGCGCTTGGAGCTCCAATCCAGATGGTTCCAGTCCAGCGTGGCGTTTTCGAGCCCGGCGGCCCGTTCCAGTACCCGGACGGCCTCGTCGATCACCTCCGGGCCGATGCCGTCACCACCAATCACCGCGATACGAAAGGTTGCCATTGCAAGGGATCCACTGGATGAGTATCAGCCCCACCTTGGGCTTGGTTTTGTCGATTTCCTAGGGGAAAGCTTGGTCTAGCGCCTGCAAAGGCACAGTCAAGGCACCTGGCGGAGGTTGGCGGGCAAAATGGAATTCGGGTCTCGGTATCGAGGGAGTGAAGTCATGGGCGACAGAAGCCCGTTTCACCGGAAAAATCCCCGAATTTTCCCGCGTGGGTGGGTGGTTGCGGGATTATGGTTGCCTGTCCTGATGGGCCTTGCCGGATGTAAGAATGCCGGAGGCACCGGCACCGCATCACCCATCAGTTTTCCGTTCAACAGTTCCCCCGGCCCTACGGCCACGCCGGGGGCCCCGGCCGCGGCTGGCACGGCTGGAATTTTCACGGGGGCCACCGCGGCAACCGCAGCAGAACGCGACCCCTTGCTGGGATTAAGCACCTCCGCATCCCCTCCCCGCCCGGCGACAACTGTCGCAAACCCTTATTCTCCAAATGTTTCCGGTACCCAGCAGGTGCCCGGGCTGCCCAGTCCCACCGGTTCTGCCAGTCCGGCGGCACTGACTGCGGGCAACAATCCTCCCTACCCGATCAGCCCCAACACGGGTGCCCAGCCCGCTACCGCGCCGGCTATCCGCATGGACCAGACTGGAACCAGCGGGTTTGCCCCGGTGCCCGCGCCGGGTGGCCTGCAGCCCACCAGCATGAACTCGGGTATG
This sequence comes from Planctomycetaceae bacterium UBA6894, assembly GCA_002451275.1. GTDB lineage: Bacteria > Planctomycetota > Planctomycetia > Gemmatales > Gemmataceae > UBA6894. The sequence continues at coordinate 3,601 of DKBS01000055.1, forward strand.
GATGAATACCGTCAATTGCAGAACGAGATGGTGCGACGTCGTGTGGTGTACCAACGCCTGGAAATGACCAGTGAAAACAATTGGCGTTGCCTGGTGACAGTGCCCGACCCCGCCAATCCGCAGGCCCGCCGTAACTTTGATGTTCGCTCCACCACCGATGTGGGTGCCTTGCGCTTGGCTTTGCTGGAGATGGACAAACAGGTGCAGCCGGCGGGCAATGTGGCCACCATCAACGCGCCTGCCGCGGTGGTGCCGGCCACTTATTCTGTCGCGCCCCTCCCCTCCAGTGGTGGTGCGCCCCCGCCGGCTCCTTTCCCAGTTCGCTGACCGGGGGGAATGGACATGCGCGCGCGGTTCTTCGCCGGGCTGGCCGGTAGCATGGCGGGCCTGGTGATACTTGGCTGCAGTTCGCCCGCAGATAGCGTTGCATCTCGACAGGCCAAACTGGATCAGGCCCGCTTGAACCAGCCGTTTTCCCAGGCGGTCCTCAGGGCCGACCAGCCCCCACCCGGCGCCGACAAGCCGATCGACAAGACTTTCACCGGTAAACCAACCCCCCGGCTTCTGGAAGAAATCCAAAGAATCTGGGGTGGGATTTCGCTGGTGGATGCGGCTGGAAAGCCCGTTGAGCCGGTCGTGGTCTTGGAAACCGAACTGGGGGAGGTGGAAATCACCCTTCAACCCCTTTCCGCACCCAACCATGCCCGCAATTTTCTGGCTCTGGTCCAGGTCGGATACTTCGACGGCATGCGTTTTGACCGAATCCGTCAGGAAGAGGTGGTGGGCGCACCGGAACTGAGCGTCTCCAGTCTGGAGGCGGGATGCCCTTCGGGTTTGGGGAATACTGGTGGCGGCAATCTGGGCTATTGGATGCGGTCCGAGGCGGGCGAAACGGGGCTTGAGCAGCTGCAAATGAAGTCCGGTGTGGTGGGTGCTTGCCTGGGGGAATCACCAGATAGTGCCTGTTGCCGGTTCTTTGTCCTGCTCGCGGACGCGCCTTCCCTGCAGAAGGATCATGCCGCTTTTGGCAGGGTTTCCAAGGGGTTTTCGGTGGTTCAGGCGATCGCAAAAAAGTCTCTCGAACCCGGCTCCGACGGGGATGAACCGATCACGATCCAAAAAGCAAGGGTTCAACACTGAATCTTTCAACAAAAATGCAGAATTCG
>DKBS01000195.1:0-6301 GCA_002451275.1 Planctomycetaceae bacterium UBA6894
CCAGGTAAGAACTTATCCCCATTTCCCTGGCGCCCTTTGCAAAATCGGAGGGTCTGGAGATTTTTGGGGCATTTGCCGCCAAAAGGAAAACCTTGCCACCACCCGAAACCGGCGCGGCCCAACCAAAACCGGATGGCGCATGTCGCCACAGGCTTGCTTGGGAACCCTCGGGGAAAGCGCCATCCGGGGCGTCCCAAAAGCCGTTACCCAATGGGCCCCGGAAACCGTTGACCGGCTGCGCACTAGGGCCCGAATCAGCACCGCACACCATGCGGGCCACGAAGAAAAACAGAAATGGCAGTACTTTGTTTTTCAGGCAAGTGGTCATGCGGCCTCCCGGTAATCTCAGACAGGTAACTACAAATCTCTATCACTTGTAGTCATGGCAGGATGCTTGGAGGCCCAAAATGCGATCCGTTTGTTAAGATTGAGCCAAATTGACATTCAGAAAAGGTGAAAGATGAAAGCAGCCTGCGTGCACACCCAGGGCCCCGCATCCAACCTCCAGGTCGAGGACTTTCAAACCCCGACACCCGGCCCCGGGGAAATTCTGGTGCGGGTCGCCTGTTCCGCCCTCAATCCAATTGATGTCTACCTGAGGGCGGGCACCATTCCCATGCCGGTGCCCAAACCTTTCATCCCGGGCAGCGATTATGCCGGCGTGGTGGAGGCGGTGGGGCAGGGGGTGACCTTGTTCAAGGTGGGGGACCGCGTTTGGGGTTCCAACCAGGGACTTTTGGGGCGTCAGGGAACCCTGGCAGAATATGTTTGCACCCATGAACAATGGGCTTACCCGGCGCCGGCCGGGGTGGAAGATTCGGTATTGGCCGCCTCGGCGCTGACCGGCATCACCGCCCATCTGGCGGTTTTCGATGCGGGCCAACTCCACAAGGGGCAGCGCCTGTTCGTGACGGGCGGTACGGGGGGGGTTGGGTCTTTTGTGGTTCAGATGGCCCGCATTGCCGGGGCCGAGGTCATCACCACCGCCGGTTCGCCCGAGAAAGCCGCCCAATGCAAGGCTTGGGGTGCAACTCATGTCATCAACCACCGGACCGAAAACCTGAAGGACAAGCTGGCGGAACTGGTGGCCCAAAAGCCGCTCGATGTCTGGATTGAAACCCAGCGGGAGCCCAACTTTGACCTGATGGTCGCCAGTATGGCACCCGGGGGCCGGATGGTGTTGATAGCGGGGCGGGCAGCGCGGCCCGAGTTCCCCGTCGGCCCCTTCTATGTCAAGGGGCTCACCCTCACCGGCTTTGCCATGTTCAACAGCCCGGCCGACAGGCAGGCGGAGGCCGCCCGCGAGGTTGGCCAATGGCTGGCCCAAAAGAAGTTGCAAGTGGCCATCGGGGCCACCTACCCCCTTGATCAGGCCGCCGAGGCGCACGCCTTTTTGGAAGCCAACACCCTGGGCATGGCTGGAAAACTGTCCGGCAAGGTGGTGGTGCGGGTTTCCTGAAATTCCGCTGGAAAACGCGGCAAAAAGCGAAGAGCCGGGCAGACTCGACTGCCCGGCTCTTCGCGTGGGGTTTTCAGGGCCCGGGCCGTGCTCAGTCCTTCTTCAGGGCTTGCGACAGCCGCTCGCCAATGGCGTCCCAGTTCAGAGTGTTGAACCAGGCTTTCAGGTAGTCGGCGCGCTTGTTCTGGTACTTCAGGTAGTACGCGTGTTCCCAGACATCCACACCCATCACAGGCTTCAGGCCGGCGGAAAGCGGGCAATCCTGGTTGGGGAAGCTCACCACATCCATCAGTCCCATCTGATTGACAACTAGCCAGGCCCAGCCGCTGCCAAAGCGGGTCATCGCGGCGGTGGAAAGCTTTTCCTGGAATTTGGCGTAGCTGCCAAAGGCGCCGTCAATCGCCTTGGCTGTGGCTCCGGTCGGCTCGCCACCGCCATCTTTTTTCATCAGCGACCAGAAGACCGAGTGGTTGTAGTGGCCGCCACCGTTGTTGATGACTGCGCCGCGGATCGCGGCCGGTACCGAATTGACATCGATCATCAGTCGTTCAATCGATTTTGAGGCCAGATCATCCTTGCCGGCCACCGCCTTGTTCAGGTTGTCCACATAGGCCTTGTGGTGGCGGCCCCAATGGATCTCCATGGTCTTGGCGTCGATGTGGGGTTCGAGCGCGTCGAATGCGTAGGGCAGCTTTTCCAGGGTGAAGGGTTCCTCTGCCCGGCCGACAGTGGGTAAAAGGGCCGCGCTTGCGGTGCCCAGGGCGGTTGCCAAAAATCCGCGGCGATCTGTCATGGCCCAATCCTCCTTGAAAGGTTTAAACTCTGGCGCCAAATGGCTTTGTAACAAGATAACCGGCCCGGCGGGCTGCGCCACTCCCAAAGATCATGCCATGCCGCCCAGGGTCATTCATAGCCCTGCCGGGGGGCTCGATTGCCTGCCGGCCGGAAAATCTGTAAATCATTTCATGGTAACTGGTTGAGTGAGTGAAGCCCCGAGGGCCCGTATTTTTCGCGGGAACCGTGCTACGGTCGTCTATCTGGTTCGGGCCGGTTCGGGTCCGAGTTTTGAAGTGGAGCTGGATTTTTCATGAGCAACATCTGCCTTTCTCCCGAAACCACCAAGGATCCGGCGTTCCAGGCCATCACCGCCATGCGAACCTTGGCCATGGATGCCGTGCAGACCGCTAACTCAGGCCACCCGGGTACCCCCGTGTCCCTCGCTCCGGTGGTCTACAACCTCTTCCAGCATTTCATGAATTACGATCCCGCCGATGCCGGCTGGATGAACCGCGACCGCTTCGTCCTCTCCGCCGGACACGCCTCGATGCTGCTCTACAGCATCATCCACTTGGCTGGCGTCAAGAAACTGGACGCCAAGGGTAAGCCCACTGCTGAGCCGGCGGTCTCCCTGGAGGACATCAAGCGGTTCCGACAGATCCACAGCGTTTGTGCTGGTCACCCCGAATACCATTTCTGCACCGGGGTGGAGACCACCACCGGTCCTTTGGGTAATGGCGCCGCCACCAGCGTGGGTATGGCCATGGCTTCCAAGTGGTTGGGCGCCCGCTACAACAAGCCCGGCCACGAACTTTTCAACTTCCGTGTCTGGTCCGTCATGGGTGACGGGTGCATGATGGAAGGCGTCGCCAGCGAGGCAGCCAGCCTTGCAGGGCACCTCCAGCTCGACAACCTAGTCTGGATCTACGACAGCAATCGCATCACCATCGAGGGCAGCACCGATCTGGCCTTCAACGAGGATGTCGGTGCTCGTTTCCTCGCCTATGGCTGGAATGTTCTCCGCCTGGCGGATGTGAACGACCTGCACCGCATGCGTGAGGTGATGTTGCACGCCCGGGCCACCAAGGCGCGCCCCACCTTGATTGTTGCGGATAGCCATATCGCCTGGGGCGTCCCAGGGAAGATGGACCACCATTCCGCCCACGGCGAACCTCTGGGCTGGGAGGCCATCGAAAAGGCCAAGGCCATCTACGGCGTCGATCCCAAGGCCAAATTCGAGGTGCCGGCCGCGGTCTATGACCACCTGTCCACCATCATGGGCAAGCGCGGCTCCGAGGCCCACGCCCAGTGGAAGGCCAATTTCGAGGCCTACAAGAAAGCCTATCCCGAACTGGCCAAACAGATCGAGGAAATCGACACCCGCACCCTCCCGGCCGGTTGGGACAAAGATCTTCCCAAGTTCCCCTGGGGCGAAGTCGATGATCCCAAGACCCCGGGCAAGAAGAAGATTGCCGGTGCCGCCACGCGCGACGCCTCGGGCAAGGTTCTCAATGCCGTTGCCAAGAATGTGCCCTGGCTTATCGGCGGGTCTGCCGACTTGGCCCCCAGCACCAAGACCCTGCTCACTTTTGACGGGGCGGGAGCCTATCAGGCCTCCACGCCCGGCGGCCGTAACCTGCACTTCGGCGTGCGGGAACATGCCATGGGTGCCATCATCAACGGCATCAACCTGTGCAAGGTCCGCGCTTACGGATCCGGCTTCCTGATCTTCTCAGACTACGGCCGCGGATCGCTTCGCCTGGGCGCCCTGATGGAGTTGCCGGTCATCTATGTCTTCACCCACGACAGCCTGGGTGTGGGCGAGGACGGTCCCACCCACCAGCCGATCGAGCAACTGGTGGGTTTGCGTGCCATTCCCCACATGACCGTCATCCGTCCCGCCGACGCCAACGAGGTGACTGAGGCCTGGCGCTGGATCATGCCGCACCAGCACAATCCGGTCGCCCTCATCCTGACCCGGCAGGAACTTCCGACGATCGATCGCGAAAAATACGCGCCTGCCAGCGGCTTGGCCAAGGGTGCTTATGTCCTCGCCGACGCGCCGGGCGGCAAACCCCAGGTCATTCTCATGGGCACCGGCAGCGAGGTCTCCCTGTGCTTGGCTGCCCACGATGCCTTGGCTAAGGAGGGCATCTCCTCCCGCGTGGTGAGCATGCCCAGCTGGGAAATTTTCGAGGCTACATGCGCCAAAGATCCGGCCTACCGTGAACAGGTTTTCCCATCCAGTGTCACAGCGCGGGTCGCCGTGGAAATGGGTTCCCCGCTGGGTTGGGCGCAATACGCCGGCTCCACCGGTGCCGTGATCGCTATGCGGAGTTTTGGCGCTTCCGCCCCGTTGAAGGATCTGCTGAACGAGTTCGGCTTCACCTCCGCCAAGGTGGTCGAGGCTGCCAAGGCCCAACTGGCCAAGTGAGCCCCGCCGTGAAAAGTTCCAGCCCAGCCAGTCCGGTCACTGTTTTCGAGCGCGCGCTCGATTTCGTGAAGCCCGGCCAATGGCTTGGGCTGGGCTCAGGCAAGGCCTCCTCCGCCTTCGTGAAGGCTTTGGGCGCACGGGTGCGTGCTGGACTCCAGGTGGTGGGGTTACCCACCTCGGTGGAAACGGAGACCCTGGCGCGGGCCGAGGGCATTCCCTTGGTCTCGCTCCAAGAGGCGGTGGACCACGGCCTGGACCTGCACATCGATGGCGCCGACGAGTTCAGCCCGCGGCTGGAACTGATCAAGGGCAACGGCCGTTGTGACCTGCGCGAGCGGGTGGTGGCCAGCCTTGCCCGTGAACACATCTACTTGGTGGGTTCCGGCAAACGCGTCAAGAACCTGGGTGAACGGGGCAACCTGCCGGTGGATGTGGTTCCCCACGCCCTGCCGCTGGTGACCCGCGATTTGAAGCGTCTCGGCCTGCGTCCCGTCCTCTGGCAAAAGGATGGCAAACCCGGGTTCACCGATGATGGCAACCATATCTTGGATTGCGGCCTGGAACCCCAGACCGACCCTGCCGAACTGGATCGTCGTATTCGTGCCATCCCTGGCGTGGTTTCCACCGGTTTTTTCCTCGGGCTGGCCGAGTTGGTGTTGGAAGGGGATGCCGATTTTCGGCTGGTCGCGGAGCACCGGTTGGCCGGCCAACAAGGCCCCACTGAATTTCGGGAGGCCAACATGGCTCCAAATCAGGTAAAGATTGTTCAGGATGCGGACGCCATGGCCCGGGCCGCGGCGCAACGGGTGGTCGACCTGGCTGGCCAGGCGATCGCGGCCCGCGGGCGGTTCAGCATCGCGCTGTCAGGCGGCAGCACGCCCAAAAAACTGTTCGAGTTGCTGGCCAGGCCCGAATGGGCAACCCGAATCGACTGGGGCAAGGTCTTGGTCTTTTTCGGGGACGAGCGCTCTGTCGGGCCGGACGATCCCAACAGCAATTACCGCATGGCCAGGCTGGCGCTGCTCGACCATGTGCCCGTGAAAAAAGATCATGTTTTCCGCATGCGGGGCGAGCAGGACCTGATTGCCGAGGCCGTGCGCTACCAAAAGGACATGGAACTGTTTCTGCCCCACCAGCCTGGCGGTTTTCCCAGTTTGGACCTGGTGCTCTTGGGTCTGGGTACCGATGCCCACACCGCGTCGCTCTTCCCGCGCACCAAGGCCCTGCATGAAACGCGGGCGTGGGTGGCAGCCAATGATGTGCCACAGCTTTCCACCCGGCGTATCACCCTGACCTACCCGGTGATCAACCACGCGCGGGAAGTTCTGTTCCTCGTGGCGGGACAGGACAAGGTCAAGCCGCTCGACCAGGTCCTTTCGGGCCAGGAAAATATTGAGGAGTATCCGGCGCAGGGGGTGAAGCCCCACACTGGCACCCATTGGATGGTGGATTCGGCCGCCGCGGCCGGTTTGCCTTTGGCCATGCGCGGGGGAATGGTGTGATGACACATCCGGTGATCAAGTTTGCGCCCTCCATCCTGGCGGCTGATTTTTCCAAACTGGGCGACGAGGTGCGCGCCGCTGAGGCGGCAGGGGCTGACCGCATTCATGTGGATGTGATGGATGGCCATT
>DKBS01000195.1:6529-13595 GCA_002451275.1 Planctomycetaceae bacterium UBA6894
ATGTGATGGATGGCCATTTCGTGCCCAACCTTTCGATGGGGCCGGCGATCGCCCAGGCGGTGAAACGCAGTTGCAAGCTGCCGGTCGAGACCCACCTGATGGTCACCAACGCCGAACGCTTCATCGAACCTTTCGCCAAGGCCGGGTCCGACTCTCTCATCGTTCATTTGGAAAGCGATTTCCACCTCGACCGCACCCTGCGCGAGATCCGGAAACTCGGTTGCAAGCCCGGCGTTTGCATCAATCCAGCCACGCCGGTCTGGACCCTGGAAGAAGTGCTCCCGCTCGTGGATTTGGTGCTGGTCATGACAGTCAATCCCGGCTTTGGCGGCCAGAAATATCTGGAATCCACCGAGGCCAAGATCCGGTCCCTGAGGCGCCTGATCGACCAGCGTGGTTTGCAGATCGAGATCGAGGTCGATGGTGGTATCGATCCGGCCACCGCGCCCCGCGCCGTGGCTGCCGGGGCCGATGTCCTGGTGGCCGGAACCGCTGTTTTCGGTGCCCCGGGCGGAGCTGGCGAGGGCATGCGTCGTTTGCTGGAGTGTGTCCAGGGCATAGGCCCTTGCGGCTGACATTCGATCCCTTGGGCGACCTTGCTGTTGGCATGGCTGGCTAATCCTCCCGCGGGGTGACTCATGCTTCTGGCTGGTGATATTGGCGGCACGAAAACCCTCATCGCATTGCTGGAGCCCCTGCGTTCAGGGGCTGACCAAACCGTCACCCTGAAGACGATCCGGCAACAAAAATATGTCAGCAAGGACTATCCTTCCCTGGACAGGGTTGTCGCTGATTTTTTGGCCGGGGGCACCGGTCCACAGCCGGTTGTGCAGGCCGCCTGCTTTGGTGTCGCGGGTGCCATCCACGATGGCCGTTGCCGGGCCACGAACCTGCCTTGGTCGATGGACGAGCGTGACTTGGCCAGGGTGGTTGGCTGTGACCGGGGCAGGGTGAAACTGCTGAATGATGTCGAAGCGTCCGCCTACGGCATGCTGTTTCTGTCCCCTGGGGATCTGGTGGACCTGAACCCAGCCGCTTTGGATATGGGGCAGGGCAATATCGCGGTGGTTGCCGCCGGCACCGGATTGGGCGAGTCGATTCTTTATTGGGATGGCAAAAGGCATCATCCGGTCGCCAGCGAGGGAGGGCACTGCAGCTTCGCCCCGCAAAGCGAGCGCGAGGTCGAACTCTGGCGCCATCTGCGGGCCAAGTTCAACGGCCATGTGAGCTACGAGCGCATCCTTTCGGGCCAGGGCTTCTCAGACCTTTTCGACTTTCTTGCCCAGTCCGGCGGCTACACGGTCACCCCGGCACTCGACCAGGCACTTGCGCCGCTTGCCGGGGACACGGGTAAGCGTAACGCTTTAATCACCGAATTCGGGCTAAAAAAGGACGATCCCCTTTGTCGCGAGGCACTCGGGCTGTTCCTTTCCATCTATGGGGCCGAGGCGGGCAACATGGCACTGAAATGCGTTGCCCGCGGCGGGGTCTATCTGGCGGGGGGTATCGCTCCCAAAATGCGCGATGCCTTCGCCCTTGGAACCTTTTTGGAAGGGCTCATGGCCAAGGGACGCTTTGCCACCATGCTTAGCGGAACACGGGTGCGCCTCGCCCTCAATCAAGAGGCGGGCCTCATCGGGTCTGGGTACTACGCCCTGAATCATCTGGCGGGCTGATTCACTACCCTCAGACTCGGGCCGGGGATCGCACTGCCGGCCAGTCCAAAAAATTCTTCAACAGCTTCGGACCTTCCAGGGTGAGGAAACTCTCCGGGTGAAATTGCACGCCGAACAGCGGCCATTCCTTGTGGCGTACCCCCATGATCTCGCCCTCGGCGGTCCAGGCACACACCACAAAGTCCGGGTTGTTCCAGGTTTCCCGCTTGATGACCAAACTGTGGTACCGGGTCGCGTCAAAGGGATTCGACAATCCCTTGAAGATCCCCGAGCTGTCGTGGTGGATCGGTGAGACTTTTCCGTGCATGATCCGGCTGTTGCGCACCACCTCGCCTCCGAAATTGTGGCCGATGCACTGGTGCCCCAGGCAGACCCCCAGGATGGGCAGCTTTCCGGCGAAGCGCCTGAGAATCTCGTTGCTCACACCGGCTTCGTTGGGGGTGCAGGGGCCGGGCGAAATGACAATTTTCTCAGGTGCCAGCTTTTCCACCTCGTCGGCGGTGATACGGTCATTGCGGACCACCCGGAGGTCCAAGGTTGGGTAAATCTCGCCGAAGCGCTGCACCAGGTTGTAGGTGAAGGAGTCGTAGTTGTCGATCAACAGAATCATTGGGGTTCGTCCAGTTCGTCCAGATTGTTCCCGTAGCGAAAGTCAGGCCAGCGGACCGTGGCGGAAGCGCGCGACAAAATCGACCGATTCCTCTGCGACCGCGGCCCGGTCCAGCCAACTATCCGCCACCTCGACAGAAAGGGATCCTTGGTAGCCGATGGCGGCCAGGGCCCGGAAAAATTCCTCCCAGTCCAGGTGGCCGCGGCCCGGCCCGCGGAATTCCCAGCCCCGGCGGGCATCCTGGCGCGGGTAGTAGCCACCCAGCACTCCGTGCCTGCCATCCTGCCGCACCACCACGTCCTTCAGATGCACATGCAGGATCCGGTCGGGAAACCTGCGGATGAACTCAACGGGATCGATCCCTTGCCACACCAGATGGCCCGGATCGAGGGTGAAACCCAGTTCGTGGGCTCCGTCCAGGGCCTCCAGTACCGATTCGGCACTGCCCAGATCAAAAGCCATTTGGCCCGGGTGCACTTCCAGCGCGTACCGGATTCCCAGGTCCCGCATCTCGTTCAGAATCGGGTGAAACCGCCGGGCGAAGTCAGTCAGAGCAGCGCCCACCTCGTCCGGTTTGGGCCATGGATAACCCGTCAGCCGGCCCCAAATGGGCGATCCGGTGAAACCTGTCAGTAGGCTGCATCCCATGCGGGCGGCCAGGCGGGCCGTGGCGATGACCTCAGCGGCGGCCCGCTGGCGGATGCCCTCGCCATCCCCATCGCCCCAGACATGCTCGGGCACCAAGTGGCGCATGCCCGAATGGTTGCTTTCGCAAATCGCCGCGCTCACCCGGTGGCAACTCACGGCCGTCACTTCCAGGCCAGAATTCCGCAGGAGGTCCAGTTTGGTTTCCAGGGAACCGTTTTCACCAAGGGCCCGCTGCACCTCCAGATGGTCACCCCAAGAGGCGAGTTCTAGGCCGCGGTAGCCCCAGCCTCCAGCCATACCGGCCAGTTCAGCCAGCGGCAAATCAGCCCAGGGGCCGGTGAAAAGCGACAGGGGGCAGCTCATTGCCTTCGGTCCTCATGACCATGCGTGCCGCGGCCGTTTACGGCAGATGGGCTCGCCAAACTGGCGAGCCCATCTGCCCGGAATCAGTTTACCTTCAGCCGCCTCCGGGGGGGCTGGCGGGTGGTTCCACCACGGAAAGTGAAACCCCCCCGTTGGTGTTCGCCTTCGCCAAAGGAGCGGGGGGCACCGGGGCAGGGGCTGGGGCAGGAACCGTTTCAGGTTCGGCGTCGGGCTCGTCGAGGTAGATCTCGTTGATGTCAAAGCTCTCAATGTCCTGCCGCAGGGCCAGATAAAGCGCCGTGCAGGCCGACCAGAAGAACGAGTACCCAAAGCCCAAGACCAGCAGCAGGGCCAGATACAACCAACCCGACGCAAGGAAGGCTCCCGCATGGTTCCACCAGGCAAGGCCTTGCTTGAATTTGCCCAACTGGACCGGGTCCACCTTGCCCTCCACAACGATCGGCGACCCATTCACGGTGGTGCCGTCCAAAAGCAGGTCCCGCCATCCGAAGGTGGCGGGGGCGTGCACGAACAGGAAGTCAGGTTCCCGCCCGGCCAGGGAGATGAAGGGGGTTTGCGAAACGCTCCATTTTGCCAGGTAAACCGTCAGCGAGCTCATGAAGCCCACCACAAAGATCGAGGCCGCGCCAAAAAGTAGGGCCTTCAAGGCATAAAGCGCGATGCCGCGCGGGCGCTGGTACAGGTAGCTCACGCCTCTGGAAGTTGCCTGCACGAAATCTTCGGAGTCTACTGCGACGGTCGCGATCATCAGCGGCCAGGCCAGCAGCCCAACCAGCAGAATGGCCATGCCAAAACCCACCAGCAGGGGGAAAATCCAGCCCAGGCCACCCAGAAGGATGTCGCCCACGATAGGGATCATGAAGACCAAACCGAAAACGCTGGTGAGGACCAGCAGGGCCAGCATGAGAATCAGCGGGGCCAGAGGGGCGAACGCCAGCGATTGCAAGCGCTTGATGCTGAAACTCAAGGCCTCCCGCATGGGGATCGACTCGTCCCGGGCCAGTTCCATTCCGGCCATGCGTGAAATGCCTCCGCCGAAAATGCTCCAGACCAGGATGGTCCACAAGGCCACGGTCAGGAAATAGATTTTCTGTCCGGCCGTGGCCTTGGGATGGAACAGGTAGGCCACAGGCCGCAGCATTTTCAGCACGGGCTCGATCAAAACCGGCCCCTGGTCCTTGATCAGCCAGTCCACAAAGCGATTGTTGTTCCAGGCTCCCCCGGTGGATCCGGATGCCAGCATCAGGGGGTTGGGCCCGCGGTTTTCGTTCCAGGGCCAGGTGTTCAGGCGGCCAGCGGGCTTGGGTTTGCCCAAAAACGCGCGAATTTGTCCAATCCGCTCCTCGGAAATGCCTTTCAGTTTCCCATCCCGAATCGCCACTTCCAGGGCGGAGGATAGGTCGCGCCCTTGTTGGGCGAGGTCTGGCTCCACCTTGGGGGCTCCTGGTTCGCCCTTGGCGGTGGTAACCGCCAGCAATCCGGCGGCTTTGAGGATATCCAGCTCTTCAGGCGTTCGGGCCACATCTTCCACCGAGTGGAACTGCCCGGCTTTGCCCATTCCCGCAGTTTCATACATCAGGTTCCAGGCGGCCTGACTTTCTTTGAAGGCAAGCCAACCCTTTTTGCGTTCCGCTTCCGCAGCCGCTTCAGCGGCCTTGGCCGCTTCTTCCGAAACACCCTTTTCCTTCGCGTCAGAAGGCTTTTTCTCTTCTGCGGTGCGGGTGGTCGGCACGAAGTTGCCCGGCCATTCCGGGCTGGTGCCGGATGTGGAACTGAAGATCAGGGCCAAAAACCACCAACCGACCGCCATGGTGAACACACCCAAAGCTGCCAGCATCACCTTTCCGGGCATCAGGGCGATCCGGAAACAGCCTGAAAGCAGGCTCCACCCCGTTGTCCACAGGTTGGGGGTTTGTTGGGGGGATTCTTCCGCCATGAGGCACCTCGTTCTCGACATGGGCCAAAATTCGGCCTGTTTGAACGCCATAAACCCTTCCGGACTGGAAGGGGTCAGGAGGGGCTTGCGGCGTCCAAACCCGCTTTGATTCACTTATGTTTTTATAGCAAGGCTGGGAATCTGGCCAAGATGAGCGGGAAGTGACTGTAAAACCGACCGGGGGCCGACTTCAACCAGAGGGGATCTGGTGGGAAGTCGGCCCCCGGCGAGGGTGCTACCAGCGAAGCGTGGGTTTTTAGAAGACCAGGGCAAACCCGGCTTGGAACCCACTAAACCATCGGGTTTGTGAATCGAAGGCAGGATCCACGGTGCCGAAGTCGAAGTCGATGGGGTGCCTGCTGCTGATCGTGTTGAAGAAACCCATCAGGTTGTAACCAATGTTCAACTCGATGCCTTCGAAGGGATACCAACCCACACCCACCGTACCTTCGAGGCTGGGAGCAATTTGATACAGCGTGCGGGACCGTTTGGAGACGGGCCCGTAGTATTTCTCACCCAGTTCGTAGCGGGCGCGTGCCTTGACGATATCGAGGTACATCGAACCGCCCAGGGTCAGGTTCAAGGCGAACCCGTGACCCATGTACCACTCCTGCTGGCACGCAAGGTTAGCACCGTACATCCTGTTTGACACGATGTTGGTGTAGATAGCTTGGTCGTATCCGCTGGACTCGCCGTAGATGTTGTAGTCCACCGCGCGCAGCTTGTACTTTTCCCACAGCCACACGAATTTGGGGCCCACCACACCCGAAATCCGGTAGTTCTCATTCTCGTACACCGGCACCCGGCAAAGCAGGTCCACGAATTGTGAGCGCTGGGTGAAGCTTTGGGTGAACACCTCGGCAGCGTTCCAGATGCCGTAGCCAGCGCCCCTGGCGGCATCAATGCCATTGGAAATGGTATTCGGTGTGGATGCACCGTTGGAGTTGTAAAGGTCGTCGTTGGGCCCCGCGTATTCCGGGTAGAAGTTGTACACCGGTGCTGACAGATAGGAATCCGCGTAGTTGGCGCCAATCTGCGAGCCGGCAGGGATGTTCGACGCGGAAGAGGTGTAGGTGGCGTCCGCCAGCCACATCCAGCTTGCCGTGACCGTCACGCGATCACCGAACCTCCAACCCGCGGAAATCTTGATGCCCGGATTCAGGGTTCCAGGCCCTGAAACCTGGTCGGTGTTGAGTGCCTCTTCCCCCGAACCGTAGAACCTTCCGACAAAGGGTGCCACTGGGGCATTCTCTGTCTCGTTCGTGATCGGGTTATAGACATAGGGCACCCTTGCCGTTCCCGTCACATCGGTAAAGCCGCGGTAGGCGACCCCCTGGTGCGAGATCGGATTGGTCTGCTTGTACGCCGCGAAAGAGGTCGCGAAGAACATGCCACCGTCAAACAGCCCGAAATTGTCAGGCTTGTTGTGGTAGAGCGGCAAAGGCAGCACCGGATCGGCTGGGCCGATCTCGTCTGCCCGCCCGGAGGCAGGCACCAAGCCCACCACTCCGGCCACGAACCAGGCCAGGCAAGTCATCACCCGCCCCCTGCTTCGCTTTAAGAAAGTCATCTTGCTCATGACACCCTCGCTGGTCAGGCCCAGGATCCTCTGGCCGCGGTCCCGTTATTCCCCTGGGACCGAGCCTTGGAGCCCGGGCAGGCTGCTTTGCCTCTCCGCCTGCACGGTTGCCTGCGGAAGTGGGCAAAGACAATCCCACACCTTTTTGATCGGTCGTAACGGACCTGCAACTTTTGTCAGTCTTGCCTTTTGGACCGAAAATTCCGGTCCGGCGGACTTTGCAGGGGGTTAAA
>DKBS01000032.1:0-4869 GCA_002451275.1 Planctomycetaceae bacterium UBA6894
TCGGCAACGGCGGCCAGCGGTTCAGTCGATTCGGTGAGCCGCGCCGTGGAAGCCGTGAACGGCTCCCTCGCCGCCGTGGCCCAGGAGGCCAATGAGGGTTCACGCCGTACCGCCGAAGCCCGCAGCCTCGCCGAGCGGGCTAGCGAAACCATCACCGCCCTGGACCGCAGCGCCGCCGAGATCACGCAGGTGACCGGCACCATCCAGGCCATTGCGCTCCAAACCAACCTGCTCGCCCTCAACGCCACCATCGAGGCCACCGCCGCCGGCGAGGCCGGCAAGGGTTTCGGCGTGGTTGCCGCCGAGATCAAGGGTCTGGCCCAGCAGTCCGGCCAGTCCGCCGGTGAGATCACCCGCAAGATCAACGAGGTGCAGGAGTCGGTCCGCAAGGCGGTGGAAACCATCCGCGACATCCGCAACACCTTCCACGAGTTGGCCAACGGCTCCGACCGCATTTCCGAATCGGTCGCCTCCCAGAAGGCAGCAGCGGAATCCATCACCCGCGCGGCCCATGAGGCCAATCAGGCCGTCGCGCGCATCGCCCAGGCGATCAACGAGGTGTCCAAGGGCTCTTCTGACATGGCCCGCAACGCCGGCGAGGCGGCTCGGGGGGCCACCAGCGTTTCCGCCAGCATCGCCGAAGCCGCCCGCGCCGCGCGCGCCATCAGCGACAGCATCCAGACGGTCTCGCATGCCTCCAGGCTCAATGCGGAGTCAGCCACCTCGCTCAACGGCTCCGCCCAAGACCTATCCACCATCGCCAACCAGATGGAGGCGTCCATGAGCCGCTTCCGCCTGAGCTGAGGAATCAAAACTATGGCGTCCAAAGCTCGGCCCTCCCGACTCTTCCAGGGTGGCATCGTCAGCCAGCTCTACTGGCGCATCGGTTTCCTGGTGCTGCTCAACCTGGTGGTCATCGCCCTGGCCATCTGGGAGTTCGGGCTGTTCAACGACCAGGTCACCCGCCTGGTGGACCGCACAGGCAAAGCCCTGGATTTGAGCCGTGTCATCCGCCGGAACATCTACGAGTCCACCCTTTCCGAAAAAGGCGCCATCCTCTCCGACGACGATGTGGAGTCCAGGGAGTTCAAGAACAAGGCGCTGCAGGTCAGGACTCAGATCCTGTCGGGCCGCTCTGACCTGATCCGCGTCCTGGAAGGCGGATCCTACGCCGAGGAAAAGCGGCTTCTCGATGAACTCGACCGCCAACTGGACCTGTTCTTCTCAGAACAGGACAAGGCCCTGGACTACGGGGTGCAAAACACCAACGCCAAGGCATGGGTTCTGTTCGACGGGGAGCTGCGGGACCGCATGGCGCAAATCGACCGCCATTTGCAGGAATTCGAACTGGAAGCTGATCCCAAAAATCCCGGGTCCTCCCGCGCGGCACTTGCCATTCAGAACTCCTTGGCACAGGTGGCATTGCTCCTGGTGCGCCACAACCGCGCCATCAGCGAACCCGAGATGGTGGAGCTCGACCGTGTGATTGAAGGCCAGCTCGCCAAGGCGAAGGGCCAGACGAAAGCCCTGAAGGCGATCCTTCCGGCCGACCGCCGGGCGGACTGTAGCCGCGTCGACGATTCTCTGGAAAGCTTGGTCGCCACTGCAGCCGTCATCCAGAAACTGTCACACATCAACTCGACCAATCTCGGTATTCAGGCGAGCGTCGGGCCGGTCCGCAAGTACCGGATCCAATGCGACAATGTCCTGGCCGACATCATCAACTCGTTGAACGGCCGCCTCGAGAAAGAGAAGCAGGAGGCGCAGTCGGCCTATGTGAATTCCAAAACCGTCCTGGTCGTGGCGGGTCTGGTCAGTCTCCTTTCGGGCATCCTGGCCGCCTGGTTGCTGCAGCGCGCCATCGTCACCCCGGTCCGCCAGACGGTCGAAGGCCTGAACAAGATCACCCGGATCAGCCTGCAACTCAAGGGCCTGGCCCAGGACCTGATGAGCCACAGTGAGGAAACCACCTCCCAGGCGGCAAGCGTCGCCGCCGCCACCGAGGAACTCAACCGCTCCATCCAGAATGTCGCCGGCACCGCCGGTCAGGTGAGCGTGAACATGGGCGGCATCTCCTCCGCCTCCGAGGAGATCTCGGTCAATATCCACTCCGTCACCCAGGAGGCCGAGTCCACCTCCGCCTCGGTCGACTCCGTGAAGGCTTCCGTCGAATCGATTCGGCAGGCACTTATCAATATGGCCGAGGAAGCCCAGGTTGGCTCCAGTCAGGCGGCTGAGGCGATGATCCTTGCCGAGAAGGCTTCCGCCACCATGGCCAGCCTTCACCACTCCTCCCTCGAGATCACTGAAGTTTCCGGCGTCATCCAGTCCATCGCCCAGCAGACCAATCTCCTGGCGCTCAACGCCACCATCGAGGCAACCTCCGCGGGCGAGGCCGGCAAGGGCTTCGGTGTGGTGGCTGCCGAGATCAAGGGCCTGGCCCAACAGTCCGGCCAGTCCGCCGGCGAGATCGCCCGCCGCATGGCAACAACCCGTCAGGCGGTTGATGAGGCGGTCGGCGCGATGCGTCAGATGCACGCCGCCTTCACCGCGCTGAACAACGCCTCCCAGCGCATCACCCGGTCGGTGGACAGCCAGAAGCAGGCGGCCGAATCGATTTCCCAGTCGATGAACCAGGCCAACAGCGCGGTGGCCCGCATCGCCAATTCCATCCGCGAGGTGGGCAAGGGCTCCACCGACATGGCACGCAACGCCATGGAGGCGGCCCGGGGCTCGGCGGATGTCTCCACAAACACCTCGCAGGCGGCGATGGCGGTCTCCTCCATCGCCGGCAGCATCCACACCGTCTCGGACGCCTCCCACCTCAACGCCAACTCCGCAACCGCGCTGAACACCAACGCGCTGGAACTGGCCTCCCTATGCAAGGAGTTGGAAAGCGCGGTGGAGAACCTGGGAATCAACTGATCCCGCAAATGCCACGGGTTCCACATGGAACCAGGCCGGCACCTGCCGTTAGGATGACAGCATGGCTGTTGAGTTGCGCGTGTTGCTGGTGGACGATTCCCGGATCTTCCGGGCCGCGTTGCAATCCGCCCTCGAGGAAATCCCCTGGGTCCGGGTGGCCGGTTCTGTCTTCTCGGGCGAGAAGGCATTGGCCACCCTCGAGACCACGCCGGTGGACCTGGTGCTGCTCGACCTCGAGATGCCCGGCCTGTCCGGGGTGGAAACCCTACGCCGCATCCAGACGCTCAACAGTCGCCGCGCCCCAGCCGAGCCGGTGGGGGTACTGATTACCAGTGACCAAACCGACCCCCAGTCTGCGTCGGTTAGGCAAGCCCTTGCGCTGGGTGCATTTGGCTACCTGTCCAAGCCCGTCTTCACCGTGCCTGGGGTGGTCCCCAAGGCTGCCTTTCTAGACGGGCTCACCCCCTTGCTCGAGCGTTACCGCAATCGCCTCGAGCGGCAGCGGACCGGCCTGCCAGGGTCACGTATTCTCGCCAAACCGGCACTCGACCCGAACACTCCAGCCACCGGGTTGCACCGGCTGCCCCAACCCACCCAGCCACCTGCATCGGGGATCCGCTCGGCGGTCAGCCCCAAGGTGTTCGCGGCAATTGGTATCGGCGTCAGCACGGGTGGCCCAAGGGCCCTCACCCACCTGGTACCCGCGCTCACCAGGGTGGTGGATGTCCCCATCCTGATCGTTCAGCACATGCCCGCCGGGTTCACAGCCTCGCTGGCCGACAGCCTGGCCAAACTGGTGCCTGAATGGTCCTGCGCCGAGGCCAAAGCCGGGGAGGAGATCAGCGGGAAAATGATCCGTGTTGCCCCCGGTGGCCGGCACCTCGAGGCCCGCAGGCATGGAGGCAAGTTGATTACCGAACTGACGGATGGTCCGCTCGACTGCGGGTGCAAGCCCGCCGCCAATGTCCTGTTCCGTTCCATGGCATCCCAATTCGGATCCAGGATCGCCGCCCTTGTTCTCACCGGTATGGGCAATGATGGCACTACCGGCGCACAGGAAATCCGCAAGGCGGGCGGCCTGGTGCTGGCCCAGGACGAACCCACCAGCGTGGTGTGGGGCATGCCGGGCAGCGCCGTGCAGGCGGGAGTGGTCCACGAGGTGGCTCCCCTGGAGCGGCTACCCCTGGTTTTGGTGGAATGGATCCGTCGCAGGGAAGGCGCATGAACCAGCCAAGACCTACCCTGACGGCAACGGTCCGTGAGGCCATCAGCCGTTTCATCGAACAGCATAGCGGCGTCTTTCTCGGCCCCGAAAAAGGGTACCTGCTCGAGCACCGTCTGGTGCCCATCATCACCCACTACAAGCTCGCCGGCTTTGAAGGCCTCCGTGAGAGGCTGATCGACCGCCAGGATCCCGAACTGCGCGAGAAGGTGCTCGAGGCCATCGTCACCCACGAGACCGCTTTTTTCCGCGACAGGCATCCCTTTGAAACCCTGCGTCACTCCGTGCTGCCCAAGGTCGCGCAGCGGTGGCAGGCCGCACGCGAGGCGTTGGGGAACCGTCCCAATCCCATCCGAATCTGGTGCGCGGCCTGCTCCACCGGGCAGGAACCCTGGAGCGTGGCGATGGCCATCCAGGAGTGGCTTCCCCTGTCCGGCGTTCCCGGCTTGGCATCGGGCGATTTCGCTATCCTGGCCACCGACCTCAGTGCCAAGGTGCTGGAACATGCCCGCCAGGGTATCTACAACGAGACTGAGGTCGCCCGTGGACTGACCCCAGGCCAAATCTCCAGGTTCCTCCACAGGCAGCCCGGCGCCAAACCCACCTACCAGATAAAGCCCGAGCTGCGTTCCATGGTCGAGTTCCGCAGGGTCAACCTGCGGGAAAACCTCCGGAGCCTGGGCCTGTTCGACCTGATCCTCTGCCGCAATGTGCTGATCTAT
>DKBS01000032.1:5102-5302 GCA_002451275.1 Planctomycetaceae bacterium UBA6894
TGCCGCAATGTGCTGATCTATTTCACCGATCCACTCAAACGCCAGATCTGCGAAGCCTTTTTCCACTGCCTTCAACCCGGGGGCTACCTGATGCTGGGCGCCGCCGAAAGCCTGTTCGGGATCACCGAGGTTTTCCAAACCGAGCGGGCCGGCGAAACCTTGGTCCACCGCAAACCCTGACCCCCCATCTTCACCCTCCC
>DKBS01000032.1:5568-5786 GCA_002451275.1 Planctomycetaceae bacterium UBA6894
CGTTCCACATGGAACCTGCCGGGATTGCCAAGTCGATTGCCATTGATCTGCCGGGGCCCCCCACGGTAACTCGCTTGCCCGGGTGCAGGTTTCTCACGCCTCGCCCGGGTGAAGAGGAACATGCCATGGAACGAGCAGACAACAAAATCAGCCAACGGATGGGTCGGGGACTGGAGTCCCTTTTTGGTGGCGGGGCGGAGCCGGGCCATCAGCCCGAG
>DKBS01000038.1:0-415 GCA_002451275.1 Planctomycetaceae bacterium UBA6894
TAGGGTTTTTCAGGCTCGAAAGCCCGGTAATCCAAGGTGCCGGTTTCCAAATCAAGGTTTAAAAAATAAGGCCCTTTCCTAAATGGAAAGGGCCTTGATACTTCAATCCAGGATATGGATTACTTGGGCTTTTTGGCCTTGGGGACGCGGACGCTGGGGCAGTCGGCGTTGAGGGGGCAGGCGGGACATGCCGGAGTCTTCTCGTGGCACATCTCGACGGCGATACGGCTGACCGCGTCGGTGAACTCGACATTCTTGGCCTTGGGGACCAGGTGCTCGAGGGCGGCGCGGATGTCGGGGAGCTTCTCGAGTTCGGCCTCGACCAGACCCAGCCGCTTGAGGCAGCGGGCGGTGGCGTTGTCGACCGGGACGGCGTGGCCGCCGAGGGAGCGCTGGGTGACCCAGGCGACGATGA
>DKBS01000038.1:738-876 GCA_002451275.1 Planctomycetaceae bacterium UBA6894
TGTCGTAGGAGAAGGTGGTCTCGAACAGTTCCTGGAGGAAGGAAATGATGCGTTCACCACGCTCGAAGGCCTTGGTCATGCCCTCGAAGGCCTCCGCGATCTCGCGGGAGGAGCTGACGCGCACCTCGTTCCAGTCGA
>DKBS01000038.1:1155-1323 GCA_002451275.1 Planctomycetaceae bacterium UBA6894
TGCTGGAAGGCGCGGTCGGCCTGGGTGGGGGTGGCGTCCTCACGGCAGAAGGCGTAGAGCACCTGCTCGAGCACGTTGAGGGCCGAGATATCCACGGGTTCGACGGTGTCCTTGGGCGATGCGACCTTGCGGCCCTTGCCCAGCACCTGGGTGAGAAGTTTTTGCTTG
>DKBS01000038.1:1600-1813 GCA_002451275.1 Planctomycetaceae bacterium UBA6894
TCATCAACACTCCCTTGTGCCCGGGATACCCACCCGGAAAAGCACCGCGGTTCCACCACGGCCCGCCCGGTAAGCGCCAGGCGGAATCGGTTGCCCGGTTCGGTTCTCAGGAACCAGGCTTGGTCTGGTCAGCCCGGCCGGCGGGCGGTGTGTCTTCTGCATCCCCTTCGGCAGGGGTGTCATCGTTGTCTTCCTCGTCCTCGTCCTCTTCTT